>JAQBWE010000192.1 GCA_027625315.1 Planctomycetota bacterium | reverse complement strand
CGCCAGGGGCCCCGCGGCGCGGTTCGCGGCGGCGGCATCAAGCGGCAGCGCACCATCCAGCAGGGCCGCAGGGATACGCCCGGCCAGCAGCCACGCGTCCGTCAGGGCGAAGGGTCCCCCGAGTCCGTAGCAGGCCGGGCCCGGGCGCGCGCCGGCGCTCTGGGGACCGACCCGCAGCGCGCCGCCTGCATCGAGCCACACCTCGCTACCGCCCCCGGCGCCGACCGTCTCGATGCCAACCGACGGCACACTCGCGGCGTGCGCCCCAACCTGCAGGCTGGGGCCGATGTCGAGTTCCTCGCCCTCGATCCAGGCGACGTCGGTGCTCGTACCCCCCACGTCGAACGACAGCACGCGCGGCACGCCGTGGGCGGCGGCCAAGGCCTGCGCGGCCACAACGCCGGCCGCGGGACCCGAGAGCAAGGTGCGGGCCGGGACGCGCGCGACCTCGGCGGGGGTCATGCGGCCGCCGTCTGAGCGGGTGATGGTCAGCCGACCGCGCCCCACCGCTGTCTCGACGGCGGCGAGGTAGTGCTGCAAGCGCGGCCCGACGTAGGCGTCGAGCACGGCGGTTTGGCCGCGCTCAAGCTCCCGGCCATCCGCGCACGCCTCGGAGGAGAGATAGACCGGCACGTTCAAGGCCTTGAGAGCACGGCCGAGCCGGCGCTCGTGCACCGCACTACTCACGGCGTGCAGCAGGCACACGGCGATGGCCTCGGGCCGCTGCGCACGCACGCGCTGGACGACGCGTCGAACCTCAGCCGCACTCAGCGCCAGTACGACGCGGCCGTCGGCGCTGGCGCGCTCCGCCACGCCAACGGCCACGGCGGCGAGCGGCGGCGTGCGGGTCGGGGAGAGCGCGTGCAAGTCAGCGCGCGTTCCCCGCCCGATCCACGGCAGATCCTCAAAGCCGCGCGTCGTCACGAACACGACCCGCGCGCCCGTCCGCGTCAGCACGGCGTTCGTACCCACGGTCGTCCCATGGCGCACGGCCGCCCCGTCGGCGCTCAGCGCCGCGAGCGCGGCGCGCACCGCGCCTTCGGGCGCCTCCGGGGTGGAGGGCACCTTGACCACACGCAGGCCCTCCGGCCCCTCAGCGACGGCGTCCGTGAAGGTGCCGCCGGTATCCACGCCCACGGTGACCTGACGGCGTTCGCCCATGGCGCGCATTGGACCATGGTGAAGGCCGCTCCGGGAACGGGTATGCTCGCGTGTCCAACGGAGACGCGTCCATGTCGCTGGGTAGCCCCTGGTCCGAGATCGTGCTGGTGATCGGCGCGTTCTTCCTCGGCGGTGTGCCGTTCGGATGGATCTTCGCGCGCCTCGTCAAGGGCGTGGACCTGCGGCGCGTGGGGAGCGGCGGCACGGGCGCCACGAACTGCTCGCGCCTCTGGCACGGCCCCACCTCGCTGCTCGTGTTCATGCTGATCTTCGGGCTGGACTTCGGCAAGGGCCTGCTCGGCGCACTCATCTCGGAGGACATCGCGCGGCTGCTCGCGGGCGGCCTCGGCGCCGATCCGAACGTCATGACCCTGCAGGCGGCGTGCGGCCTCGCGGCGATCCTCGGTCACATCTTCTCGCCGTTCCTCGGCTTTCGCGGGGGCAAGGGTGTGGCCACGACCTTCGGCGTCGTGATTGGCCTTGCGCCGATCTCCGTGCTGTGGGGATTGGGCGCGTGGGGTCTCCTGGTCGCGCTCACGCGCTACATGAGCCTCGGCTCGATGGGCGCGATGGTGGCGATCGCCATCTCCCACTGGCTGATGTACGGCGAGAACGCCTTCACAGATCGGCTCGCGATCACAGTGTTCCTCGTCGCGAGCGCGGCGGCGGTCATCTGGCAGCACCGGACCAATATCCAGCGGATCCTCGCGGGCACTGAGCGCCGCGTCGGTGAAGCCGACCAGAAGCTGTAGGACCACGCATGGAACCGATTCGCCGCGTCGTGATTGTCGGAGACGGCGGCTGGGGTACGGCGCTCGCGATGGTGCTCGCCCGCGGCGGCCTCGAGGTCTCCCTCTGGGCTCATGACGCCGAGTACGCGGCGCACATGCACGACACCCGCACGAACCCGCGCTATCTGCCGGGATTCGAGCTCCCGGCACAGATCCGCATCGGCGCCGATCTCACATCCTGGATCGGCACGGCCGACTTGCTGGTCTCCGCCGTTCCGACCGCCCACATCCGCGCGGTATGGGAGCAGCATGTGCCCCTTGTGCCTGCGGGGCTCCCCATTCTGAGCGTGTCCAAGGGCCTCGAGGACGGCACGCTGCTGCGGCCGACGGAGGTGCTCGCCGAGCTCACGGGCGGCGCGAATCCGATCGCCGTGCTCTCCGGACCCAACATCGCGCGCGAGATTGCGGCGGGTCTTCCGGCCACGACAGTGGTGGCCGCGGCGGATGAGGCACTGTCGCGGGCACTCCGCGCGGCGTTCAGCCACGACACATTCCGCGCGTACTCGAACGCGGATCTCGTCGGCGTCGAGCTCGGCGGCGTGCTGAAGAACATCATCGCGCTCGCCGCGGGCATGTGCGATGGGATGGAGTTAGGCGCGAACGCGAAGGCGTCGCTTGTCACGCGCGGCATGATTGAAATGTCGCGCTTGGGTGTCGCGCTCGGCGGACGCCGCGAGACGTTTTTCGGCCTCTCGGGGCTGGGCGACCTCTACACGACGTGCGAGTCGCGCTCGAGTCGCAATCGCACGTTTGGCGAGCGGCTCGGCCGTGGTGAGCGGCTTGATGACATCGCGGCGAGCATGAATCAGGTGGCTGAGGGCGTGAAGAGCGCGCGCCCGGTGCGCGACATCATGCACCGTCACGAGCTGGCGCTACCGATCTCGGAGGAGGTCTACCGCGTCGTGCACGAGGGCAAGTCCCCGCGTGAGGCTGTGCGGGCCCTGATGGGCCGCTCCGCCAAGGACGAGGCTGCCGACCTTGCTTCCCAGCCAGAGGGCTCGTAGCTCCGGGCCTCGTTGTTCTCCGCCTGCGGCGCCGAGGCGACCCGCCGTGGCCCAAAAATGAAAAAGGCCCGAAGCGTGGCAAGCCACGCTTCGGGCCAACGAAGCCTGACGAGGGAGTTGGACACCGGTCTCGCTTGGTCCTCCAGAGTGTTGAGGCTCCGGGTGAATGCTTCGGCCGCCTTACGGCAACCTCCGCGGGCTCTCGTGGAGTTCTGCGGTCCTTCGAGGATGCACGCGCGCTGGTCTAGGGCGCCTATGGGTTGCGCCCTGCCTGCTCGGCGTTCTCCGCCCTCCAGGCCTTCGACCTACGCGCCGTCCTCCAGCCGAAGCTGGAGGCGACCCTCCTTGAACTTTCAGTCTCCTTCAGAGCTCAATCACCGGGACCCCGTGCCGTCCCCGCCGGTTACCCGGTTGGGGTGGACGACACTTCCTCTCGTGGACTCTGTTTGCCCTACGGCACATGCCGGCCTGATGGACCCGTTTGCCGGCGGCGGATTCCTCCGCCGCCGCGTGCCACGTCCGGGGTTTGGTTACCCCCTTCGCGGCCTACTCCATCTGGCCTCCCGATGCGTCTAGCGCACCGGAGCGCCCCTGGGCTTCACCCTCCAAGGTGTTCCCCTCGTCGTGATCGGTTCCCCTCTCGGGGCCCCTGCCATCCTGCCGTTACCCGCTCGCGGATCGTCCCGAAGGTCGATCTACGAAGCGCGCCGCCTTCATGGCGTTGCTCCCACGACGAGTCCGTGCGGTCACCGGAACCCGAGGGTTCCGGCCGTCGATACCTTCTTGAGTTTCGTTCCTTCAGAGCTTGCTCTCGTTCGTCCTGGCGCCCGCTTTGGTATCGCGGCGCCTCCCCTCTCGCCCTTGGACGGCTTGACGTCCAGGCCCGTCTGGGCCACAGGGTCTTGCGGATGCGAACGAGTGGAACGATCCGTCTCCGGATCTCCAGCTCTCTTGGTCTTCCTTACCTTCCGACTTCTCAGTGCACCGTTCGCCGCTCTTCAGGGTGGGCGTATGGTTTCGCCTCACGCCGCCGCGCGATGCGTGGCTAGCGATCTGAACCCTTGGGATGCGGCGCAACAACAGATCCCGGGCCTGCTGCCCGGCACCGGCGCCCTTCGGTCTGCGATGGGTGACCTCGTCCGTTCGTCAGTGCTTGTTTGTCAAAGAGCCACGCATGCCTGCGTGTTGCTGGGACTAGAGCAACCCGGGGACCAATCCTCTCCACGTGGCAGAATTATTGGTCTTGCGCCGTCCTTGCAGCCCTACGGGCCATGGAAGGCCTCAGAGCTTGTGAACACGCTGTTCTCTCCACAATGTGCGAATGCGGGGACTGGGTGGTTCGCACCCCAACGTCTGTGTGGAGAACCCGTGGACAGTGGACGCAACGTCTTGCGAGTACAGCGGTTAGCAAGTGGGGCACGTAGGGATACCCCTTGGGCAGCACGCACCCCACAGCGTGCGGGCGGGTTTTCCCCGAGTTCTCCACAGGACCAACGCCTACGCCTGCGGGCAGCTCCGCAGGGGGCCGGATCAGCGGAAGTCGTCGCGCCGGAGGCTGTGGGCCTGCATCTTCGAATACAGCGTGCGCCGGTTGATGCCGGCGTGTTCCGCGGCCCGCCCGAGGTGGCCCTTGTAGCGACGCAGGAGGCGGCGGAGGTACTCCCGCTCCACGGCGGTCTGGACCCGGGAAACGACGGCAACGAGGGGCTCATCCAGGTCAAACGAGGGCACCGTCGTGCGGCGGGCCTCGCCCCGCTTGAGGCGCTCGGGCAGGTCGTCTTCGGTGAGTTCGGGACCGCGCGTGAGGATCATGGCGCGCTCAACGACATTCTCGAGTTCGCGCACGTTGCCGGGCCAGCCGTACTCCTTGAGGCGTGCGATGGCACGGCCCTCGAAGCCGGTGACATCGGCGCGCGCGAAGGACGCGGCGAACTTGGCGCGGAAGACTTCCGCCAGCAGCGGCACGTCTTCGGAGCGTTCGCGTAGCGGCGGAATCGAGAGTTGCACGACGTTGAGGCGGTAGTAGAGGTCTTCGCGGAAGGTGCCTTCCGCGACGGCATCTTCGAGACTGGCATTGGTGGCCGCGACGATGCGCACGTCCACCTTCTTGGTCTCGGCACCACCGACGCGCCGGATCTCCATCTGCTGAAGAACGCGCAGGAGTTTGACCTGCATGGCCGGCGAGATGGTGCCGAGTTCGTCGAGGAAGAGCGTGCCGCCGGAGGCGAGTTCGAAGTAACCCTGCTTCGTGCGTACCGCGCCGGTGAAGGCACCTTGCTCGTGGCCGAACAGTTCGCTTTCGAGCAGCGACTCGGTGAGCGCGCCGCAGTTGACGGTGAAGAACTCACCCTGCGCGCGGCGTGACTGTCGATGGATGGCGGCGGCGACGAGTTCTTTGCCTGTGCCCGTCTCCCCCACGATCAGCACCGGACTATCGGTTTGAGCGAAGCGCGGGATGACGCGGAAGAGGTCGAGCATCGCGGGGCTGCGGCTGTTGAGGTCTTCGAACTTGTAGCCGTGCAGGGGCGTCTCGTAGCCGGCCGCTTGGGTATCGCTCGAGAGGCCTTCGCGTTCGCGGAGTTGCTCTTCGACCGCACCGACGAGCAGGCCGACGTCTTCGGGTCCCGCGCGCTCGGACGGAACGGCCAGCAAGGAGAGGGAGGGAAACTCCTGTTGGAGGAGTTCGCGGAAGGAGGCGGCGCCGACGCCGGCGCCTTCGACGTCGAGGAGGACGGCGGAGACGGCGGGGCCGCGGCCTTCGTCGGCACGCAGTTGCGCCTCACCGAGGAACTCGAGGGCGGTACCGCAGTCGGCGGCACTGCGCACGCGCATGCCGCGGCGGCTCAGTTGCGCTTTGAGGCGTCGAGCGGTCTCACCGCTTCCGCCTACGATCATGACGATCGGTCGAGGCACCGACCCTCCCTCCGCCGTTCTCCCGAGGTCCGTGGTCACCGTGTCCACGCGGGAGAGTGCGCGGAGCCTACCGTTCGTCGTCCGCGAGTTCAAGCGGGCCCGCGTTGCCCGTGTGTCAGTCTCGGTCGATGTCACCGACGGCGACGGTGCCATCGATGTCGAGGCAGGCGAACCAGGCGGCCGTTGCGCCCTTCACCTTCCACACGAGCCAGGTGCCTTCGGACTCCGTTTCGGAGCGCCACTCGACGAAGGCGAGTTCACCGGTGACCATGTCCTTCTTGATGCGAGCGGCGGTGCTGTCGACGTAGCGCTTCTCTTCGGGATCGGCGTAGTTGCAGACGGATTTCCAGCGGCGGGCGGGGTCATCGCCGCGGTAGACGACGCGGGCGGCGAGTCCGGGGCCGTTGTCGGCGCGGGCGAGCTCGATGATTTCGAGGATGGCGGCGCGGGTACGGTCGCGTTGATCGGGGGGTGCGGCGGGCCCAGGTGTGGGATCGCCGCAGCCGGCGAGGAGTGCGAGAGCGGCGAGGAGGGGCAGGAGGCGGGTGCGCATGCGGGTCTCCG
>JAQBWE010000191.1 GCA_027625315.1 Planctomycetota bacterium | reverse complement strand
AGCCAGCGATAGCCCGAGAGGCGGGGCGTGGTCATTTCACTCGAGCCCGAAGACGGCGAGTCCACGGCCCGCATCCGGCGAGCCGTACTCTGCTCGGCAGGGTGGGTGAGCGCTTACTCGTAGGCGGCCGAGATCAGCGGCCAGGAGGCGGCCCGCGCTTACCAGCGGGCGGTATGCCCGGATCCGTCACGGGAATCTCGGTGTCCCAGTGCACGCCCGCGCGCTTGCCGTCACGCACATGGTCACCCTGCGACTTCTCTGGCGCCGCAAAGGCACCCCGTGCCCGGTTGAGAGCAGCCTGGATGGTCTTGGCCGTGGCGTCGGCGGGCACCTGCACGAGACCCTTGCCGTCGGCGCCGTAGGTCCCCGGCGCGATCACGGCGTAGCCGGCCGTGCGCTTCACCTCCGCGAGGCCTTCGAGGTCCTTCAGCTCATGCGTGGAGGCGTAGAGGAACGCGCCCTGGTTGCCCTCGGCCCACGCCAACGGGGCGAGGTTGGCCTCAAGCGCGCGTCGATGCGCTTCGTCGCGCCCGATCACGATCACGAGGGGCAGCCCGTCGCACGCAGCCACGTTGACGCCGCGGCGCACGTCGGGGAGCAACGGCAACGGCGCGCCGGCGGTGGCTGCGCGCTTGCCCGGGTAGCGCTTGCGGATCATCTCCATGGCCTCGGCCATGCGGCCGACCGCCTCAGAGCCGTGGCCGTACGCGAAGGACGGAGAACGGCCTGTACGGGCCAGCGGCGTCTTGCCGTCGGGTGCGAGCAGCGCGAAGGTGGTGTTCTCCAGCTCGCCGGAGCGACCCTGGAACAGCGACCCGAGGAGGGTCGCCTCCGTAGCGCTCTCGTAGGTCAGAAGGCGGGCACAGACAAATCCACGCGAGGCCGCGACCACGGCGCGGTCGGACAGGAAACTCCCGTCCATCTCCTGCTTGCCGGGTCACCACATGCCGCTGATGTTGCGGCAGTGCGGCGCCGCGGCGATGAGCAGGATCGGACGCTCTGTGCGCCGCGCTTCGGCCGCGGCGTCCGTCCACGTCGCGAACCACTGGATGCCTCCCGGGGCGGGCTGTTTGTCCTCCGCGGAGGCCGGAGCGAAGAGCGCGGCCACGAACACCACCACAAGAATCCATGACCGGCTGAGCGCGGGCTGTCGCATGGGGAGCTCCTTACGTGCGCCGTTGTACCGGACGCACCTCGCGGATCCCTTGCGGCCGTCTTGCGGGGATCTGAACCAACCGCGCCCGGCAGCCACAGGGATGCGCCGCCGGCGGGCCATCAAACGGCGTCGGGGCCAAGTCGCTCGGCCGTCTCGCGCAGGACGGCCGGCAGTTCGCGAGGCGAGGCGCGGGCGCAGTGCACGAACAACGCGGCCAGGATGTCAGCGAGCTCGATGTCGTAGATCCGAGAGTCGGCGCTCTCCTCCTGCATCATGGAGGTGAGTTCCGGGAAGATCGTTTCGAGCCAGCGAAGAAACGACACGAGCATGTGGTCGCCGCGCTCGAGATCGCCTGCGAGTTGCCGCAGGAAGGTCGTGACGAACGCGCGCAGCCGCGGGTCCTCTTCCGGCAGGCCCAGTTCGCGCAGGCCAGCCGCCAGGGCGTCGAACACAGCGGCTCCCCCAGCCGACCACATCTGCGTGACTTGCACGAACCCCATGCCGTGCTCACGCCAGAAGATCAGCGTGCGATAGAAGTGAAACAGGGTCTGCCCGACGCGGCGCCGCTGGTCGTTCGTGCCAACGACAAGTCTGCGCAGCTCTAGATCGAGGTCCTGGCCTGCGCTGCTCATGAGCGCGCCTCTCGGTTGTCTAGGCGCGCACGGACGTGCGCCACGAGGCCCGCGACGTCATCGGTGCCGATTCGAAAACGACTGCCGTTATCCAGATCGAGGGTTACGCAGTCGAACCCCCAGAGATTCCAGATCCAGCCCGCCCCGGGTCGGAAGTGAATGCCCCAGCCGTCAAGCAGTGCGCTGCGCGCGGGCCGCACGGCCTGGATGCGGCTGTAGGCAACCGAGGTGCGAAAGAACGGCAAGGGACCAAACACGACGCGCAGTCGTTCACCCTCGTCGCGCACGACGAGGTGGCGGAAGCACAGCGAGAGCGCCACCATCAACGCCCCCACGATCGACAGCAGCCACGCCACCCAGCTCTGTTCGGGGTCGTACCAGGCCGAAACGACCATCGCCGTACCGGGAACCACCAGCAGCCAGTGCAGCGGTGCCCGCTGAATGTGTTCGTAGTCCATTGCGCGGTCCACCCTACCGGCCCGCGCCGCGGACGACCACTCGCAGCGCGGCCGGACGATCGGTGATGAGGCCGTCCACGCCCAGCGCCACGAGCGCGCGCGCCTCGGCCTCGTCGTTGACGGTGTAGACCCAGAGTTTGAGGCCGCGCGCGTGCACGCGCTCGACCAGCGCGCGATCGACATGCCGGCGGTTCCAACCGATGACGCTCGCCCCCGCAGCGACCGCACGCTCGAGCCGGTCCGGACCCAGCGCGCGCTCTCCAAGTGCCCCTAGCACGACCGTCGCCGAGCGCGCGCGGCACGCGGCGAGGAACTCCCAGTCAAACGACTGCACCACGACGGCGTCGACATCGATTCGGCCCTCCAGCACCGCCAGGATCTCCTCCGCGCGGCCGGCCTTGTGCTCGATGAGCGGCACGCTGCGCCCGGCGATGGTGTTGAGTGCCTGCTCCAAGGTCGGAAGCGCGGCAGCCCGCATGGCCCGCGCCAAACCACGCGCCGGCGTCGAGCCCCATGAGGTCGGCGGCGTCGCGCGCACCCACCAGCAGGTCGGAACCACCCCAGCGCGCGCGGGCGTCCGTCGTGCGATCCAGCGTCTTGTCGTGGATCACCATCGGCACGCGGTCCCGGCTCACGTGCACGTCGAACTCGATCAACTCAGCGCCTGCGCTGATCCCCAGCTCGAACGCCGGCAGCGTGTTCTCCGGCGCATCCGCACTCGCGCCGCGATGCGCGATCACCAGCACATCTCCCCGCGCGACGAGCGCGCGCGCGCGGGGCTTCATCGTGGGCACTCGGCCTCGGCCACGTCGCCCCGCCAGCGCCACGAGGCCTGATACCCGCGCGGGAGCCGCGTGCCATGCAGGGCCGCCCGAATGAACTCGATCGGCACTGAGCCCTGCTCAAGCACGGCGTCGTGGAACTCGCGCTGCGACATGTGCCCGTTGCCGACGAGCTCGTGGTGCAGCGCGCGCAGTTGCAGGCCGCCGACCATGTACGCGCACTGATAGAGCGGCCCGTAGGCGGAGCCGATGTAGCGCCTCACCTCGCTGGTCGCGCCGTCGCGCTCGAGTCCCACGCGATCTGTGAGGAACGCGATCATCTCGTTGGGCTGCATGCGTCCGAGGTGGAACATCAGCGTCACGATGATGCGCGCGCAGCGATGCTTGCGCCAGAAGAGCAAGCCGATGCGATCCTCCGGCCCACGCGCCCAGCCGAGGTCCCACAGCAGCATCTCCCAGTGCAGCGCCCAGCCCTCGACGAGGAACGCGGTGCGGAAGAGCTCGCGGTAGGCCCGATGGCGCGCAGCCTGGAAGAGCTGCAGGTGGTGGCCGGGGATCAACTCGTGGGGCGTGACGATGCGCGTGAAGTGCTCGTTGTTGCCGCGCATGCTCATCAGCTTCGACTCATGCGCCATGCCCGCCGTCGCGTACGCGACAAGCATGTGCTGGTCGTTGTAAACCGCGAAAGGCAGCGTCTCCTGCTGCTTCTGGCCAAGCATGCGCAAGCGCCAGGTCTCGGCGCACAGGGGCGGAATCGTCAGCAGATCGCGCTCTTGAAGAAACGCCACTGCCTCCTGCGCCTGCTCGACGACCATAGCCGCCTGGCTACCCGGGTCGCGATGCAGCGCCTTCACGAGGGCCACGGCGTCGTTCCAGTCCTTGGCCTTCAGTTCCGCGGCGGCTTTGAGCCCTTCGGCCTCGCACCAGGAGAACTCCTCCTGCGCGATCGTGAGCAGCGCCTCGGGGCTGTAGGGCACGTACTCGCGGGCGAGCGCGTTCACGAGCGCGTCGCGGCCGATCGGATCACCGATCAGGGCCGCGTCTGGACCCGTCGCTCCCGCGACCTTGTCGCGCAGGTGCGTGGCGTACGCGCCGATCTCCTTGCGCAGCGCGTCGTAGGGCTCCTTGGTCCACCACGCGAAGCTCGGCTCGAAGGACTCGTGGAACCCGAACCAATCCGCGAGCAGCTCAGACAGTCGCTCCAGATCTCGGCTGGCGCGGAAGGCGATCACGGGCGTGACGCGCGGCGCATCGGCCGGCAGGTCGGGCGCCTTGGCGTGTACCTGCTCGACACGCGCGCGCGCCACCCGGAGCCGCTCTCGAATCGCCTCAAGCGCCGCGGCCATCCGGCGGCTATCCGGGGCCGTGGCCGGACGCCAGCGTCCCCGGTCCAACTCGATCAGGTCGGTGACACCGCCGATCAGCGCCACGGTCTCGGCGTTGCGCTGCGCTTGCAGGGCCAGTTCGTCGCGCCGGCTGGCGATCTGGTTGGTCAGCAGCGCGTAGTCGATGCACCCCTCCACGCCCAGCGCCTCGTACGGCACCTCGGCCAGCGTCTCGCTCCAGCTGTCCAGGAAGGTCCCCAGCCGCTCGAGCCGCAGGCTGGCGAGCGGCTCCGCGTAGAACCTACGGAGCGCGCCCTCGTCGGCGGCGAACCGGGCGACAAGCGCCTCCAGCCGCCCGTCCGGGGGGACCGCGGCCTCCTCGGCCCCCGCGGGGGCGAGCGCCAGGGGGAGGAGCATGACAGCCGCGAACAGACGGTGAGGGAGACGCATCGCTCCGGGGTATCACCCCGGGCGGTGGGCCGCAAGGCCGTCGCGCCCCTCGCAGGGGCGGCAGGCTTGCGGTAGCCTGCTAGGTCCCCTGATGGAGATGCCCGGTATGAAGTTCCGCGTCCTTGCTCTGGTCCTGATCACCGCCTTCGGCGCCCCCTTCGCTGGTGCCGCCGATGAGGCGCCCGACCCCATCTCCTCGTTCCTCGAGGGCCTGACCATTGGGGAGGGGACGGCCACGGCCGAGCTCATCATCTTCCCGGTCCTGGCCGCCGAAGCGCCTGAGAAGCTCGACATCAAGCCGGCCCCCTGGTCGGAGAACGTCGGCTACTCCGAGCCCGACCTGCCGAAGCGCCGCTTCAACGTGGGCGTGGCCAACAACGAGCCCGGCCTGCTGCTGCTGCTTGGCGGCACGATCCTCGGTGGCGGCCACCGCGACCGGGTCTTCCCGCAGGACGTGCTGATCCCCGCTGGCGCCCGGGTCGAGATCGAGAGCATCGCCGCGGCCCCGGCCAGCGATCAGCGCAAGGAAGCCGCACCGTTCCGCGTGGGCTCGGCCTTGGCCCCGCCCTACATCCGCGAGCGCGCGGAGTTCTCCCCCACGAACACCCTCGTGCCGAACTTCGTGTCGCACTTCCTAGACTTCCGCAACGACGGCGACGAACGCAAGTCGCTCAGCGCGGTGAACGCCTCGGACAAGCTCACAAAGCTCTGTTTGCCCTGCCACGAGAGCCTGGCAGCCTTCCCGACCTCTGACGAAGGCCGCGTGGTCGGCGTTGTGACGGCGGTGCGCGGGCGCGTGCGGTCGCTCGAGTTGTTCGGCGACAACCGCCTGCTGAAGGCTTGGTTCGAGCCCCTGCTCAAGAGCCAGACCTTCGCCGCAGCCGCCATCGCCGTGAAGGCGAAGAAGCTGCGCATGGAGCTGCCGGACCAGGGCACCGCCGACGAGACCATGGCGGGCCTTAAGACGGCCGCCGAAGAGCTCCTCGTGCGCGTACAGAAGGCGAAGTTCAAGGAGAGCGACACGCCGAAGAACTCCGCCGGCGAGTACTGGATCTTCCGGACCTCCAACAGCACGCGCGGCGCGGCCATCAGCAACGAGGGCCGCATGCTGCACATGGCCGTCTTCCCCTACGAGCCCTTCGAGAGCGCGCTGTTCGGCGCCCGCGTCAAGGCACCGGGCGAGGACGACGACTACGGTGACTACGGCCAGGCCGAACTCGAGCGCAAGTCGCGCTTCGGTCGCCTGACCGAGTACGAGAAGCGCCTGCTCGGCCGCATGCGTAGCGGCGGCATGGGCCTCGGCGGCGGCGGTGCCGGCGGCGGCCTCCGCCGCTAGGTTGGTGAGCGCGAAGTTCCGTTGCATCTCGGACGTGCGGCGGACTGAGCGGGGGGCGATCAGGCTCGCGGGGGCGGCGCTCCCTGCGAACTACGCGCGCGAGCCAGCGCAGCGCGCATGAACCGGTCGCACCGTCGTCGGGACCCGAGCGCGGCAAAGCCGCGCTTGGGGCATCCGCGCGCTGGCTAAGTCCGGACGCCAGCGTCAAGCGGCATCACTCGCTCGCCCGCGCAGGGTCCAAAACGAACGGCGGGAGACGACCTTGATCGTCTCCCGCGGTTGATCTTTGCTACTGGCCGACACACGGTCGGCCGAGAG
>JAQBWE010000190.1 GCA_027625315.1 Planctomycetota bacterium | reverse complement strand
TCTGCCCGCCTCCGATCCGGCCGCGGAGTTGGCGCTCGCCCTCGTGCTGTCGTCGCCGGAGGGGGCTGTCGGCGTGCGCCGGCTGCGCCACCATCTGGGCCAGTCCGCGACCCGGACCGCTGCGCTCGAGCGTGGCACTGCAGCGCTCCGCGCCGCGGTGCTTGAGTTGCTCGCGGGAGACGCCGCCACGTTGACGCCGCAGGCTCGGGAGCCCCTCGCTGCCACCCTGACGGCGATGCTCGCTGCTTCTGAGGCCGCGCGCCGACGCGATGGGGCTCGCGGGCTGGGGTGGCTCGAGCACGCCGCGGCCGGGGCTCTGCTTGAGGCCCGCTTGGCCGATGAGGCGCGCGAGGTGCGAGCGGCCGCCGCCTGGGCGCTCACACGCTTGCCGCGCACAGATGGGCATGTGGCCGCGCTGCGCACCCACGCCAAGGCCCTGCTGGCCTCGCCCGAGGGCGGCGACGTCGTCGAGGGCATTTGGCTCGCCCAGTGGGTCCTGGGGCAGCCGCACAACTCGGCCTGGCTGGGCCTGCCCGATGCCCAGCTGCGCCGGGTCGCTGCGCGCCTCCTGGCGCGCCTGGATGCCTAGCGAACCCAAGAATCCGGATTGGCGCGCCGTACTGACGCCCGTGCTGCAGAGCGCGGACTATTTGCAACTACAGGCGTGGCTTGAGTCTGAGCGGCAGAAGGGCGTGCCGGTGCTGCCGCCCGCGAATCTCGTGTTCGCCGCGCTGGACCTCGTGGCCCCGGACGATGTACGCGTCGTGATCGTCGGCCAGGATCCCTACCCGACGCCCGGACACGCGCACGGCCTGGCGTTCTCGTACCGCGGCGCGGGCGCCTTGCCCGCGTCGCTGCGCAACATTCGTGCGGAAGTCCGCCGCGACCTCGGCGCGGACGTCTGGGGGGCGTCCGGCGACCTCACACCCTGGGCGCGGCAGGGGGTGCTGCTCCTCAATACCGTGCTGACGGTGGAAGCGGGCCACGCGCGTTCCCACCGCGGCCGGGGCTGGGAAGCGCTGACCGGCGCCGTGTTGGATCATCTGCTCGCGAACAACCGGCCGCTCGTGTTCATGCTTTGGGGCAACGACGCCAAGGCCGCCGTGTCGGCGCGTCCCAGCCGGCACACCTTCCTCGAGGCGGCGCATCCTTCCCCGTTCTCGGTGAAGGGCTTTCGCGGCTGCGGCCACTTCTCTGCGGCCCAAACGGCGCTCGGCAGCGACGCGATCGACTGGCGCCTACCCTGACGACGCGCAGCGCGCGCCCGGCCGACGAATCAGGCACGAACCTCGTATTCCGGCGATCATGAAGCACCCAACAGCCGCCGGGTGGCGAGCGTAGGGCACCCGAGGAGGGTGAGCAATGCAGCACCTCATGACGGCGATCGTGGCGCTGGCCGCGGGCTTTGGCGGCGCGTGGCTGTTCGGACAGACCGGTGGCGACGCCGCCGGAGCGGGCGCCGCGACCGGTACTTCCGACGTGGCCCTGCTGCGCGAGCAAGTGAGCGACCTCACGCGCGAGGTAGGCGACCTGCGCAACCCACCTCAGTCGCTCAAGACCGCTGCACCGTCGGCCGGCGCGGCTGGCGGCGACGCCGATCTCGTCGAGGCCGTGCTCGCGAAGCTGGATGAGCGCGTCGACGCGCGCGTGGCATCGAAGTTCGACGAACTCGCGGCGAGCGATGAAGCGGAGGCCACCTCCGCCGCCGGGCGCATGATGGGTCGCAACAAGCGTCGTTTGAGCCTGCATGACGCCGCCGCGGAGATCGGCCTCAGCGCCGTCGAAGAAGACGAGCTGCGCCGGATCTACGATGACTCGATGAACCGCTTCTTGCGGCTCGCAGCTGGGCCCGAGGGCGACATCGAAGACGTGCGCCGCGATCTGGAGACCGCACGCAAGGACCCGCTGGCCGGCCGGGGCCTGATGATGAAGTACCTGCCGAACATGATGAAGAACGTCGGCGAGTTGATGACGATCACGACGGACCGCGAGGCGGCCGTCGTCAAGGCGGTCGGCCCCGAGAAGGCCAAGCGGATGGATCGCGAGTTCGACATCATCGAGGCCAACCCGATCGGTGGGGGCTTCCGGATGGAGGCGCGTCGCCTCCGAGCTGCCCGGCGGCCGGTAGCGCGCGCCGACCCGCGAGGCGCCCAGCCGGCCGCTTCGCGGGAGTTCCGGGTTTGCGCCCTTGGCTCGCCCTACAATCCGCCTCCGCACCCAGGGGGCCCCATGAGCAGTTCTTCCCGCGCGCACCTGCCCTACGTGGCGACCGCGCTGCTTGCCGCACTCGTAGTCGCCGCGCTGTCGTTCCCCGCGCTCTCCAGCGTGGATCTACCGGGAGCCTACGCCGAGGACGCGGCCCCCGCGGGGGATCTCGACCTCGCCGCCCTGCGGGCCTCGATCGTGAAGGTTTTCACGGTCTCGCAAGACGAGAACTACCGCCGGCCGTGGCAGCGACCCGAGCCGCAGCGCTCCAGCGGCAGCGCGTTCTTCATCGGCGACCGCATGCTGATGACCAACGCCCACGTCGTGAGTGACGCGAAGGATCTCCAAGTGAAGCGCGCCGATCGCGTCAAGCGCTACGACGCGCGACTCCTGTTTGCAGGACACGACTGCGACCTGGCCGTCATCACTGTGGACGATGACGCGTTCTGGGAGGGCATGAAGCCGCTTGAGATCGGACCCCAGCCTGCTATGCGCTCCAAGGTCATGACGGTCGGATACCCCACCGGTGGCGAGAAGCTCTCCATCACGGAAGGCGTCGTCAGCCGCATCGAGGTGAACACCTACGTCCACACCGGTGCGGATGATCATCTCACCATCCAGACGGACGCCGCGATCAATCCCGGCAATAGCGGCGGCCCCGTGCTGCAGGACGGCCGCGTGGTGGGCGTGGCGTTCCAGGGGCGCATGTTCGCGCAGAACCTGGGCTACATGATCGCGCCCTCGGTGATCGAGCACTTCCGGGCGGACATCCGGGACGACGTCTATCACGGCTACGCGGAGTTGGGCATCTACACCGCCAACCTGCGCAACGAGACGCTGCGTCGATTCCTCGGCATGCCGGCCGATCAGGAGGGCGGCATGCTCGTGCTGAAGCCGGTGCCCTACGCCTCGACGATGGGGCAGCTGCGCCGCAACGACGTGATCCTGGAGATCGACGGCCAGAAGATCGAGGCCGACGGAACGATCCGGATCGGCGATGAGTTCCTCGAGTTTACCTACATGGTCGAGCGCAAGCAGATCGGGGAGAAGGTCACCCTGAAGGTCCTGCGAGACGGCAAGGTGCTCGACATCGAAGTCACGCTCAAGGAGTGGGCCGCGCGCATGAAGCCCGGGCGCGTCTACGACGAGCGGCCCGAGTACCTGCTGTTCGGCGGGTTCCTCTTCGTGCCGCTGACCGAGAACTACATCGGTTGGGGCCGTAGCAACGATCTCAGCTACTACATGCAGCAGTACTACCGCACCGTGGCTGAGGAGGGCAAGACGCGCGAGCAACTCGTGTTGCTGAGTCAGGTGCTGCCCCACGCTTCGACGCGTTACATCACCTACTCCGACGCGATCGTGGACAACGTCGATGGCGTGCAGCCGCGCGACTTCGCCCACTTCGTGGAACTCGTGACCGCGGCCAAGACCGACCTCGTCAAGATTGAGTTCGAGGGCGTCAACACCGCGCCGCTCATCCTCGACATGAAGGTCGTACGCGCCGCGCACGAGGAAATCCTCAAGAGCAACGAAGTCGCTGAAGACCGCCACGTGCGCGCGCCGGAGGGCAAGTAGCCATGGGTCGCCTCCGAGTTCTCGCCTGCGCCGCACTCACCGGTCTAATGGCCGTGGGTACTGCCCACGCCGAAGACGCCGATCTGGCGCCCAAGTTGCGCGCCGCGCTCGTGCGGGTCCATGCCACGAGTCAGGTCTACGAGACTGCAGCACCGTGGAAGCTCGGCCAGCCGTTCGAGCGCTCGGGTCGCGGCGTCGTCGTCGGACCCGGTCAGATCCTCTGCCGCGCGGCCACAGTCGCCAATCAGCGGATGATCGAGATCGAGCTCGCCAATAGCGCCCGGCGGTACCCCGGCACGCTGACGCATGTGGATCGCGACACGGGCCTGGCGATCGTCGGCTACGACGACGAGCACCTGAAAGGCACCCTAGTTCCGCTCCCCCTCGGGAATCCGATCACGCTGGATGATGCGTGCGACATCTACCAGCTAGGCCGCGACAACTTGGTTGAGCGCTACGACGCTCGCGTGCTGCGCGCCAGCGCCGACACTTCGGGTCTCGAGTTGCTCGTCAAGACGAACTGCTCCGACGGCGGGGACGGCCAGGCGGCGGTCAAGGACGGCGCGTTCGTCGGGCTCGTCATCGGGACGTTCGGCTCGCGCCAGCAGGGGACGATCCTCGCGATCGAGACCATCCGGCAGTACCTGGAGGACGTCGGCTCGGAGGCCTATCGGGGCCGCCCAGGGGCCGGCTTCTGGACGCACCAACTCCTGCGGCAGGATCTGCGCACGTACTACGGCTTGGCGGAGAACCAGCACGGCCTCGGCGTGAGCCGGGTGGTACCCGGCCGAACCGGGGATGGCGTGCTGAAGGACGGCGACGCGCTGCTGGCGATCGACGGCTACGACCTCGACGACGAGGGCAAGTTCGTGCACGAAGTGCACGGCCGCCTGGGCTCCGGTTACCTGCTGGGGGGCCGCCGGTTGGCAGGGGACGTCGTCAAGGCGCGCGTCCTGCGAGACGGCGTCGAGCTGGACGTGGCGTTCCCCCTTGTCGGGCAGCCCGCGCGGGATCAGCGCGTGCCCGACGCTTGGGAGATGGAGCGGCCTCAGTTCATGGTCGTGGGGGGGCTCGTATTGCTCGAGCTCACCTCAGGCTCCGGGATCTCGCGCTCGGACGGCGGTGTGCTGCTGCGGCGTTTCCGCGAACGGGCCCACTGGGATCCGCCGACGAAGCGGCGCCGACTCATCTACCTGGATCGCGTCCTCCAGGACGTCGTGACGAAGGGCTTCGAGGACTTCTACCAGCAGCCCATTCGCACCATCAACGGCATCGAGATCTTGGACTTCCAGAGCGTTCCGCGCGCGCTGGAGACGCCCGAGGGCGCGTTTCACGTCTTCCGGTTCGATGGGCTCGTGTCGGACATCGCGATCCCTGCCGCGGAGCTCGACGCGATCAACGCGCGCGTGGCTGAGAAATACAAGGTCACGCGCCTCCGCTACCTCCACGGCGATCCCGAGTAGGGGTCGGCCCGAGCCCCTTGTTTGGGGTCCGTTGGGCTGCCGACGCCTCAGACCGCCTCGTTTTGCGTCGGCGCCCTGCTCTGGGGTGGCGGCTTCGCGTACCCTTGCGCAGGGTGAATTGGGTTCTCGGGGTACGCATGCGCACTATGGCCCGCCTGGCCGTCTGCCTCCTGCTCGTCACGGCGACGCTGCTCCTGCGTCCGTCGCCCGCCGAGCCGGGCGGCATGACCGTGAGCTTCGAGCCCGTCACGTGGACGGAGATCGATGCTGAGGGCCGAGAGGTGACGAAAACGGGCGTCAAGGCCGGCCTCCATCTCATCGTCCAGTTCGAAGGCCCATCGCCCGCCAACGCCGCGTTCCCGCCATCGCTCATGCAGAAGTTCGAGCCGGTGTTCGAGCGCGCCGCGCAGATCCTCTACGACATGACCGAGGGCGACGTCTACATCAAGACGATCGAGTTCACCAACGCGCGGTCGCGCTCGCCTGCGGCCGACATCGTGTTTCGCGCCTACATCGACGCCCAGACCTGGCGGGCGAAGGCCCTGGCCAACGGCTGGACGGCGAAGAGCGACGGATCCAACGTGCAGTTCATCATCGAACAGCACATCTGTGATCAGGACAACGAAGCCGCCACGTTCTACGCGTTGCGTTCCGCCGTCGACGAACTCGCAGGGACGCTGCGCAACCCCGACGGCAGCCGCCGCCAAATCACGCCCGCGGATTGCGCGCTCATCACCGATCCCGTGAAGCGCGCCGAGTGCGAAACGGGCTACTACCTCGCCGATCGCTGCTCCTGCGGGGATCGTTCCCCCTTCGGTATCGTGCATGAGCTCGGACACTACTTGTTCGGGCTGAGCGACGAGTACAGCGGCCAGCTCTGGAATAACTGCAACAACGCCACAGCCGGCTGCCCGAAGTGTCCCATCGCCGAGAATTGTCGCGACGCCGTCGACAAGGAGAAGTGTGAGCGCGAGGAACTGCGCGTGATCGTGCCCACGCAAGGCGATCGCGTCATCAACCTCGCCGGCGGCGGCGCCCACATCGAGCCGGTCGAGCTGTTGCGCCCGGTGCGCGATCTCGTGCTGACGCTCGATCTCGATACGGCCGCTTTCCCGGCAGGCAAGGCGCCTGACATGGTGTCGTTTCGCCTCTTGAGGCCCGGCGTAAGCGTTCACCTCCCGTGTCGAGCGGACGTGCGGCTTCCTGGATGCTCGGTCCCGCACCGCCATCCGCTCCTCGAGTAA
>JAQBWE010000189.1 GCA_027625315.1 Planctomycetota bacterium | reverse complement strand
CGGCGCGCTCCTCCTCCTCGTCGTGGAGCGCCCCCCCGCGCTCGACGAGGACGACTTCCCCGAGCCCCGCGGGCTGGGCGCGACGGGGCCGCTGGGACTGGTGGTGGCCGCCTCCGGCTTCAGCGCCCTGGTCGCGCAGCTGGCGTGGCTGCGGCTGCTCGAGCCGCTCGCGGGCGCCCACGAGCTCGGCGCGGCCCTCGTACTCGCCCCGGTGCTGCTTGGCATGGCCCTCGGCGCCGGCCTCGGGGGCGCCTTGTTTGATCGCCTGGCCCACCCGGCTCGGCACCTGCCGCTCCTGTTTCTTGCGGCCGGCGTGCTCGTGCTGCTCTCCCTGCCGCTCGCCGGTCGTCTGCCGCTGGCGCTCTTGAGCGGCGGCAGCGAAGGCAGCGGCCGCGTGGTCGCGCTCGTGCAGGGGTTTGTCCTCGCACTGGTGCCGTCGGCCCTGTGCTTTGGAGCCGTCCTGCCCGCGGCCGTTCGGGTCCGAGCTGGGTGGGTCGGCACGCTGGCTGAGCCCGCGGGGCGACTGTACGGCTGGAACGCCGTCGGCGCCCTCACGGGCGGCCTCGTCGCAGGCTTCGGACTCCTCCCGTTGCTCGGCGCCGAGCGCGCGCTGCTGGCGGCCGGCCTGCTGCTGCTCAGCATCGGGTGCGTCGCCCGCTGGCGGACGCGGGAGGGGCGCCGGCTGCTCGCGCTCGGTCTGCTCGTCACGCCGCTGCTCGTGCTGGCTTGGCCTGGCCTGCTCAGCCGCTGGCTCAGCTCGGGCCCGGGGCTGCCCGAGATCCTCGCGGCGCGTCGGCCGCTGCCGCCGGGCCTGACCCTGCGCGACGCTGAGGATCTTGAACTCTATGCGTACTGGTTCGCCGCGCGGCCGGCGACGCGACTCGGCGATCCTGAGGCCACACCGCTCCCGCCGTTCGAAGGCCGCCTGGGGCGCGTCGCGCTGCTGGAGGAGCCCGGTGGCGCGGTCGGGATCCGCCGCGGTGCGCTACGCGAGAGCCTGTTCGACCCGGACGACGCCTCACGACCGGCGGCCACGGAATACGCCTTGGGCCTGCTGCCCGCGCTCCTCGTGCCGGACGCCCGCCGCGCCCTGGTGATCGGACATGGCGCCGGCTGGACGGCGGAGGCCATCCTCGCCGCGTCGAACGCCGAACTCGATGTCGCGGAGACCGACCGCGCCGTGCTCGACGCCGCTCGGACGTGGCGCTCACTTGAACGCCTGCCGGTCGAGGCCTCGCCGCGCGCGCACCTCCTCCCGCGCGACGGACGCCAAGTCATGGCGCGCGCAACCGGCGAGGCGCGCTACGACATCATCGTGTCGCAACCGAGCCATCCGTGGTGTCGCGCGAGCGGCCACCTATTCACGCAGGAAGCATTTGAAACCGCCCATGCCGCCCTTACCGAGCGCGGCGTTCTTGCGCAGTGGCTCAACGTGTTCGACCTCACGCCAGATCTGCTCGAACGTGCCTTGGCGTCCTTTCGACACGTGTTCCCCCAGACCTGGGTCTTCCGGTTCCCCGGGGAGTTGGTGCTCGTTGGCTTCCGCGGCGCACCACTGATGCGCACGGACCTCTGGGAGGCGTTCTTCCACGCGGATAACGAGCGCAATCTCGCCGCGCGGCGCGCCGGCTTCGCCCAGCCCGGCGAGCTGTGGAAACACTTCGCCCTCGACGCCACGTCGCTCGCGCGCGTGCTGCCCGAGAAGACGCAGCCTCTGCGCGACGATCGGCCAGAACTGGAGCTTGCCCTTGCGTGGCGACGGCTCCTCGGAGCGCGCGCGGAGGACGCGCAGGGCTTGCTGCTGCGCGGGTTCCCCCCGGCGATGGAGACGGCGCTGCCGGATGCCCCCGTGCGCGATCGCTGGCTCACCCAGGCCGTGAATGGCTGGCTCGATGTAGGCGGCGTGGACGAAGCGCGCTTGTGGTGCGACAAGATTCGCTGGGGCGTGCAGCCGGCGGCCGCCCTCGCGCGCGCCCGAGCGTCACTCGCAAGCGGCACCCCAGCAACCGCGGAGACGAATCTCCGCAGCGCGCTCGCGACTTGGCCTACGCGCGGTGATGTGGCGGCCGCCTGGCTGAACGCCGCGGCGTCCGTCGCACCGACTGCAGCCGAGGGTGACCGCCAGGCGATTCTCGACCGCGCGGACACGCTCACCGAGGAGCGCTTTCCCGACGACGGGCAGGTCCTAGCCGCCAGCGCCCGGCTCTATCGCTCGGTGGCCGACGCCAATCGCGCGGGAGCTCTCTTTGCGCGCGCCGTAGCGGCACAAGATCCGGGGCCTCCTCCCGGCGCTCGCGTCCAGCTCGCCCGACTGGTCCTCTCGCAGTCCGGGATGCCCGCAGACGAAGTGCAGGCGAGAGATCTGCTCGCCGCGGATCCGCACACCTACGAGGACCGCGAAGCGCTGGACCTCCTCATGCGGCTCGCGGGCCAGGGCGGCGACGAGCGCAGCGCCCGGCAGTACGAGCACACCCTCGGCTCGCTCGAGCGCGCGGCAGGGCTCGCCCACCTGCGCGCCGCCCACGCGCTCCTCGCGGCGGGTCAGAGCCTCGCCGCCCTCGAGGAAGCGCGCGCGGCGAGGGTGGCCTGGAGCGAACCGGGTAGCGTCCACGAACTCGAAGCCCTGGCCATGCTCACGGCCATGGCGGCCGCGCGGGCGGGCGGGCCTCCGGTGCTCGCGACGCCTGAGGACGCCTACGCGCGCCTGCAGGAGAGCGTGCAACGCAGCGCCCGACCGGAGGCGGCGACCGCGCGAGCGCGCCGCATGCTCCGGTGGTTCGACCTCGCGGTGCCGGAATTCCTCTCGACACCCCCACGCGCGCACAATGACGCGCGATGACTGACGCTCCCGAGGCCGACACACCCGAAGAACCCCCCAGGCGCACACGCCTGCCGACCCCCTCAGAGCATGCGCCAGAGATTGTGGCCGACGCGGAGGGGCTGGCCCGTCTAGCGGAGCACGTTGCGGGCTGCGCCCAGGTCGCCATCGACACCGAAGCCAACTCGATGCACGCGTACCGCGAGCAGACGTGCATCCTCCAGGCCACGGCCGGTGGCCGCACGGCCATCGTCGACGTCCTCGCCGTTCCCAGCCTGCGTCCGCTCCGCGAGGCCCTAGACCGCAGCGACGTGGAGATCATCTTCCACGGCGGCGACTATGACATCACCGTGCTGACGCGGGACCACGACTTCCGTTTCGACCGCGTGTTCGACACGATGATCGCCGCGACGCTGCTCGGGGACGACCGCCTCGGCCTCGCCGCCCTGGTCGAGGATCACTTCGGCGACACACTCGACAAGCGCTACCAGCGCGCCGATTGGGCCCGCCGCCCCTTGACGGCCGAGCAGGTGGACTACCTACGCCGCGACACGATGTATCTGCCCGCGCTACGTGCGGAGTACGGCGCGCGCCTGCGTGCAGCCGACCTCGACGAAGAGGCCGCCATCGAATTCCGCCGACTCTCGGAGCGGCGCGGCACCCCGGCGATCGTCGATCCTGAGGGCTGGCGCCGCATGAAGGGCGCGCGCAAGCTTGACGAAACGGGGCGCGCAATCCTGCACGCGCTGCACGGCTGGCGCGAAGCCGAGGCCGAGCGACGGGACAGCCCGCCGTTCAAGGTGTTCCCGCCGCAGGCCATGCTCGCACTCGCGGAGGGCTGCAAGCGCGAGCCGCGCCACGCGCGCGACCTGCCCGGCGTACCTGAGAGCCTGAAGCGACGCTATGGCGCGGCACTGCTTGCCTGCGTGCGCGCAGGTCTCGCCTCGGTGACCTCGGGCGCCGCCCCGGCGCCTGACGCACGACCGCGACTGTCGTCTGAAGAAGCGCTTGCGGCCAAGGAAACGCGCCGCCTTGACGACGCCCTGCGCGATTGGCGGCGCAAGGAGGCGAAACGCCGCAAGGTCCCGACGATGGTCGTCCTCCCCAATCCGGCGCTCGTCTGGATGATCCAAGAGCGACCGACGACGGTCGCTGAGCTGGCAGCGTGTCCGGACCTCGGCAGCAAGCGCGCCGATCGCTACGGCGTGCGCTGGATCGAACTACTTACGTAGTCCGCTTCCGGGGAGCTCGCTCGCCCGCTGCATCCACCTGGGCCGCGTGCGGCTAGGCCCACACGTCGTCGTCATCGTCGCAGTCGTCGTCGTCATCATCGTCGTCGTCGTCGTCATCGTCGTCGTCATCATCGTCATCGTCATCGTCATCGTCATCATCGTCGTCGTCGTCGTCGTCATCATCGTCGTCGTCGAAGTCCTCGTCGGCTTCTTCTTCGTCTTCAAACTCCTCCTCCTCGAACTCCTCCTCGTCGTCTTCGATGTCGTCATCATCATCATCGTCGTCGTCATCATCGTCGTCGTCATCGTCATCGTCGTCGTCGTCGTCGTCGTCGTCGTCGTCGTCATCGTCGACTTCTTCGATCTCTTCGTCGAAGTCATCCTCGAGGCGGCCATACGCGGACACGTCGCCAGCCCAGCTCGCCCCAAGGTCGCTGGCACCGTGGCCAAGGGAGGCGACATCCCAGGTCGCGAGATCGGCGGTAGCCGGCGCGAGCAGTCCCTCTGCGTCGAGGACCCCTGCGTCGAGGACCACTGCGTCGAGGACCTGTGCGGCGAGGCCCTGGGCGTCACAGGCGGGCGTCGTCCCGGAGAGGGGCGTGGGGATGGCGGCGGAGATGGAGCGCATATCAAATCCTCGTGGCGACACGCGCTGCCACCGTCGGCATCGACTGTCGTACGCGCTCCTATACGGGTCTGGGAACCGGAGTCAAGAGAGCATGGGTGACGGGGCTACACTGCCCGCCCCTCCGGGAGGCTCAACCCGTGCGCATTGCCCTTGCCCAACTGGACACGACGGCCGGCGACATCCCGGGCAACCGCCGCCTCGTGGCGGCCGCGTGGCGGGCTGCTGCGGAGGGTCGCGCCGATCTCCTGGTCGTTCCAGAGCTGGCCCTGCTGGGCTATCCGCCCCGGGACCTCCTGCTGCGGGAGAGCGTGCTGCGCGCCGCGGAGGCGGCCCTGGCGTCCCTGGCCGCGGAATTCTCCGCGGGCCCGGCCGCGATTCTGGGCACGGTCGTGCGAAGCACCGCCGCGGTGGGGCCGGCGATCGCGAATGCGGCCGTGCTCGTCCGCAGCGGACAGGTCGAGGCCACCTACGCCAAGCGCCTCCTGCCGACTTACGACGTGTTCGATGAGCGCCGCTACTTCGCGCCGGGCGAGGAAGCGACCGTCGTGGAGGTGGCCGGGCTCCGCGTGGGTCTCCTGATCTGTGAGGACCTGTGGGGCCGCGACCTCGTGCGCGGCCGGCGGCTCTACGCGGCCGATCCGCCCGCCGATCTCGCCGCCCGCGGGGTCGATCTCGTGGTCTCGATTTCCGCCTCCCCCTACCACGGGGGCAAGGACTCACACCGCCGCGCCCTGCTCGCCGGTGAGGCGCGCCGGATGGGCGTACCGCTCGTAGCCGTCAACCTGGTCGGCGGCAACGACGACGTGCTGTTCGACGGCCGCAGCCGAGTCTTCGATCGCCACGGCGGCGTGTGCGTGGAGCTGCCAGCGTTCGAGCCTGCGTTCGAGATCGTCGAGGTCGATCCGTCGTCGACTGGCGCCCCCGCGGCGGCTGATAGCGCGCCCTCCGGCTCGCCGCTGACCGCCGCGGAAGAGACTCGCCGTGCCTTGATCATGGGCCTGCGGGGCTACGGACGCAAAACGGGACTCGGGACGGCCCTGGTGGGCCTCTCTGGCGGGATCGACTCGGCGGTCGTCGCGTGCCTCGCCGTCGAGGCCTTCGGGCCGGAGCAGGTCTGGACGGTCGCACTGCCGGGTCCTTTCACCGCGGCCGCGAGCAACGAGGATGCGGCCACCATGGCGGCCGCCCTCAGGGTGCAGCACTCTGTGATCCCCATTATGGGCCCCTACGGCGCGTTCTTGAGCGCGCTGGAGCCGACCTTCGACGAGCGCGTCACGGACGTGACCGAAGAGAACCTGCAGGCCCGGACCCGCGGCACGATCCTCATGGCCCTGTCGAACAAGTTCGGACACTTGCTGCTCACGACAGGCAACAAGAGCGAGGTCGCCGTTGGCTACTGCACGCTGTACGGCGATATGAACGGCGGTCTCGCCGTCATCTCCGACGTCTGGAAGACCCGGGTCTATGAGCTTGCGCGCCTCTACGCGCAGCGCGGCTGGATCCCCGCGCGGGTGCTGGAGCGTCCGCCCTCGGCGGAGCTGGCTCCCGATCAACGCGACAGCGACTCCCTGCCCCCGTACGACGTCCTGGACCGCATCCTCGAAGCCCGCATCGAGCGCGGGGCGAGCCTGGGCGACCTCGTCGCTGCGGGCGAGGACCCGGCCGTAGCCGAGCGCGTCCTGCGCATGGTCGAGCGCAATGAGTACAAGCGCCGCCAGATGGCCCCGGGCTTGAAGGTGAGCCCGACGGCCTTCGGCGTCGGCTGGCGCATGCCGATCGCCCGGCCGGTGGATCTCAGCGGCGAGCGCGCGCCCGCCGACGGCGAGCCCGCCCCCGGCTAGCGATCGTC
>JAQBWE010000188.1 GCA_027625315.1 Planctomycetota bacterium | reverse complement strand
GGAGGCGCCCAGAGCAATCGGCGCCCGGTCGGCCGCGCGCCAGACGGTGATCCCCAGCTCCCGAGCGACGGCGCGCACCTGCGGGGTGTCTTCCCGGCCGGGATAGACCATCATCGGGCTGGGCCGCACGCTGCGCCGTAGGTTCTTCAGCGCTTGGCGCGGGCGACCGTCGAGCAGGGAGCCGCTCACAATGCAGCCGAGCGTGCGGCGGCTCGCCACCCGCTCCAGCGCCTCGTAGATGTCGCCGACTTGCTCGATGAGGGGTGCGCTCGCACCCAGGAACTCCTGCCCGTGCGCGGCCAGCGCTCGCGCCGCATCTTCGCCGACGGCCAACCAGAACGGAGGCCCGCCGTCCGTCGGGTCCTCAGGGACCCAGGGCATCAGAGCAACTCCCGCGGGAGGGCGAGCAGCGCGTCTGCGGCGGCGGGCACGAACTGCGAGCCGCTCAAGCGATCGATCTCGGCCAACGCCTCGCGCCGCGTGCGCGAGTGGCGATAGGGCCGCGGGCTCGTCATCGCGTCGAACGCCTCAACCACGCCGATGACGGCAGCACCGATGGGGATCTGCGCCTCGCGCAGGCGATCCGGATAGCCGCGCCCGTCGGGCCGCTCATGGTGATGCCGGACGAACGCGGCGGCCTCGCCGAACGGCGCAAGGATCTGCGCGCCGATCACGGGGTGCATGCGTACGACCGCCTGCTCCGACTCGTCCAGCGGTCCCCGGCGCTGGAGGATCGTGTCGGGGATGCCGACCTCGCCCACGTCGTGCAGCCGGGCGGCCAGCTCAATGACGCGGCGTAGGCGCGGCGATAGCCCGAGCTGCTTGGCGACTGCGCCCGCGATGCGGGCTACGCGGCCGGAGTGGCCGTGGAAGAGACTCCTACGCCCTTCGAGGGCCTCGATGATCCGCTCCGCCACGCCCAGCGCATTGCGCTCCGCGGCGCGGCGATTGACCTGCCCCTCAAGCGCGACGCCGAGCGCCTGCGGCACGAGGGTCAGCACGAAGCGATCGCCATCCCCTTCCGTATCCGACGGCGCCTCGCGCAGCAGAGTCACGCCGCCCACCGGCTGCTCCGAGAGGCGAACGACGACGGCCACGGCCTCGAGCGGCCGACCGTAGCCCAGGACCGTGTCACGTATCACGCCGTCGGGCACGAGGCAGGCCTGGTGCAGCAGTGCGCTACTTATGGCCTTGAGCACGGGCATCGAGCCCGGATGGGCATGCTGTTCCGCCGTGCGCACGCCTTCGCCGAGGTCGAGCTCGATGCGCGCCACGAGCGCGTCGAACCGACTGGCCAGAATGCGCGCGGTCGTGTGCAGCATCCGGTCGAGATCATCTTCGCGCGCGAGCAGGTTCGTGAGCTCGCGGATGAACTCGAGGTCACGCACGCGGCGCTCGAGGGCGCCACGCGAGAGATCAAGATCCACGCGCGTGCGGCGCAGGTCCTCTTCGACGGCGCGGCTGCGCTTGCGCAGGTCGTCGGCTTCGTTGCGCGCGCGCCGCACGGCCGCCTGCTCGTCGCGCGCCATACGGCCGGCTGAGAGCACGCGACTGACCACCTTGCGCAACGCGTCGATGCTGAACGGCTTGGTCAGGTAGTCGTCGGCGCCGAACCGCAGCGCCTGCACGGCGGTCTCGGTGGAGGCGTAAGCGGTGATCAGGATGCTGCCAAGTTCCGGGCGCGTCTCCTTGGCTGTGCGGATGAGGTCGAGTCCGCTGATGGTCGGCATACGCAGGTCGGTGATGAGCACGTCGATCGGCTCGCTCTCGATGCTGCGCAGGGCCTCGCGGCCGTCCGCGAAGGTCGTGACCTCGTAGCCCTCCCGGCAGAGCGCGGCCTTGAGGAGCTCGCGGATCTGCGGCTCGTCGTCCACGACGACGATGCGGGCCTTCGGCGCGAGCGGCGACGCCCCCCCGGGGGGCAAGCTGGTCGTCTCAGGGAGGAGGGGCCGCATGCTCGAAGAGATCGGCTATGGAGGCCCATACCTTGGGCTTTTGTATCGCTTTGAGACGCCGCCCGCAGGCTCGAGCGCAGGGCCTCAAGCGCGGTACTACGCGAGGGGCAGGCGCAGGGCCAGAGTGACGCCGTGCTCGCTCGCGCGCGCGACGAAGCGACCCCCGTGGTTGCGCGCGACCGCCTCGGCCAGGGCCAGCCCCGGATAGGGCTCGCGCGTGTCGTCACGGTTGAGCAGCACAGCCTGCCTCAGGGCCCGCAGCGCATCGCGATCCAGTTGCACGCCGATGCCCCGGACGGCCGCCTCGACGCTATCCGGTCGCCCCGCGGGCAGCACCCGGACCCGGGCCGCCACCTCGACGGGCTGCTCAGGCGCGCGCGCGGCGAGGAACTGCAGCATGGTGTCGAACGCGACGCCCGTCTGGCTGCTGTCGATCGAGAGGGCCGGACCGTCGGCCGGCGGCTCGCCGACCGTCTGGATGCGACCCTCGGCCTCCGCGGCCTCCAGGCTCTGGCACAGGGAGTAGCCCAGGGGGCCGGCGCCGCGCTGCGGACGCCGCAGCAGGCCGAAGCGCGAGAGGATGCGCATCACCCCCTGGATCCGGCTGACCTCCTGACCCAGGGCGTCACGGGTCTCGAGCGAGACATCCGCAGCCTCACCCAACAGGGCCAGGATCTGCAGCGGGTTGTTGATCGCATGGGCGACCTCGCCAGCAAGCCGGCCGAGGGCGCGCGCGGTGTCGTCTTCCTGTCCGTCATCGCGACCCGAGAGCAAGGCGGCGGCCAGCGCCGTGAGCTCCGCGGGATAGAACGGCTCAAGCGCGTAGGCATCCGCGCCTGCCTGGAGTGCCTCAAGCGCGGTGCGCCGCCGACCCTCCGGCACCAACAGCAGCACGCGGGTCGTCGGCATGCGCCGCTTGACCGTGGCGAGGAACGCGCTGTCGCGCTTGCGGAAGCCCGCGAGACTCAGAACGACAAGGTCGGTGGGACGCTCGACGAACCGGGCCGTCCCCTCGTACGGCTCCCGCGCCGTGCGGACGCGGTAGCCCGCGCCACGCAGTGCCTCCGCCGCGCTGCTGCGAGCGGGGCCGGCACGCATCACCAGCAACACCGCAGGGCGGGTTCCGGAGGCGGGCAGCGGGCGGCGGGGGCGTTCCAGGGCGGACTCCTTCCAGATCTTCCATCATCGGCCCGTGGGGGGACTCGTCCGCAGCGTTCTCGCGGTCCCGGGGCGGGATCCCGCGGGCCGTGCCGCGTGAGCCGCTACAATCCCCACTCGCGAGGGCCAGACGGAGGGACGAGCGGACGTGCGAGTATTGCTGGCAGACGACGAGCGGGCCATCGCCATCACCCTGGCGGATGACCTGCGGCGCGCCGGCTACGAGGTCCAGGCCGCATCCGATGGCCCGGAGGCCTTGGCCCGCTATGAGGCAGGCTCGTTCGACGCGGTCATCACAGACCTCAACATGCCCGGCATGTCCGGCATGGAGCTCTTGGAGCGCGTCCGGCGGTCTGAGGTGCCGGCCGAGGTGATCATCATCACCGGCTACGGCACGATCGACTCGGCCGTCGACGCGATGCGCAAGGGGGCGTTCGACTACGTCCTCAAGCCCTTCAACAACGACGAGATCCTCGAGAAGCTGCGCAAGGTCGCCGAGCTCCGCCGGCTGCGGACCGAGAACGAGGAGCTGCGCGAGGCCCTCGGGCGCGAAAAGGGCCTCGTCCAGCTCATCGGCAAGAGCGCCGGCATGATGCGCATCATCGACCGCATTCGGACGGTGGCAGACCGCGATGCCCGCGTGCTTATCACCGGGGAATCCGGCACCGGCAAGGAGCGGGTGGCGCGCGCGATCCACGACATCTCGCACCGCGCCGATAAGCCGTTCGTGCCGCTCGCCTGTGCGGCGATTCCGAGCACGCTGCTCGAGGACGAGATCTTCGGTCACGAGCGCGGCGCGTTCACCGACGCCAAGGAGCGCAAGGCCGGCCGCTTCGAGCGCGCCCACGGCGGTACGCTCTTCCTCGACGACATCGACGACATGCCGCTCGAGACGCAGGTCAAGCTGCTGCGCGTCGTGCAGGAAGGGGAGGTCGAGCCGCTGGGCAGCTCGAAGGCCATTTCCGTGGACGTGCGCGTGATCGCGGCGACGAAGGTCGATCTCGCCGCGGCGGTCGAGGACGGCGAGTTCCGTGAGGATCTCTACTACCGCCTCAACGTCGTCCCGATCGACATCCCGCCGCTGCGCGAGCGAGCGGATGACATCCCGCTCTTGACGCAGCACTTCTTGCGTCGCTTCGGCGGCGAGGTGGACTACACAATCGCTCCCGAGGTCATGGCCGAGCTGTGCGCGTACGGCTGGCCGGGCAACGTGCGTGAGCTGGAGAACGCCATTGAGCGCGCGATTGCACTCGCGGGCCGCGAGCGGCTGCTGGCTCGCGAGGCGTTGCTTGAGGGCGCGCTCCGCCGGCGCCGGCGCACGGGTCAGGACGACGCGCCGGGGGGACCGCTCGTGACGCTTCGCGAGATCGTTCGCGACGGCGAGGAACGCCACATCCGCCGCGTACTCCTGGGCACGTCGGGTCACCGGGCGAACGCAGCAAAGGTCCTCGGCATCTCCCGCAAGAATCTGTGGGAGAAGATGAAGGACTACGGCATCGAGTAGGCGCGCTGCGGGCCGGAGGGCGACTCGGCAGGCAACGCGCTATCAGGCCGCCAGGGCGCCGCGCCCGACACCTCGCGGTCCCCTCGGTGGCCTCCGCGCGGCACCGATCGCCGTGCGTACGACGGTTCCAACAACTCAATACGTTTGATCCCGGCGCGCCTATGCTCCGTGCCCATGCCGATGATCGAACCAGGACTGCTGCTCGCCGCTGGTGACGTCTCCCACTTCGCCTACGACCTGACCGTCGTGCTGGTGGCCGGGTTCCTCGCCGGCCTCGTCTGCCGGCGACTGAAAGCGTCGTTGCTGATCGGCTACTTGCTCGTCGGCACCCTGATCGGCACGGGCGCGCTCGGACTTGTCGAAGCGGGCGCGGTTGAGTTGGCGCACCTGGCCGAACTCGGCGTGCTGCTGCTGTTGTTCACGATCGGCCTTGAGCTCTCTCTCGAGGAGTTGATCCGGCTGCGGCGCCACCTCTTGGTGGGTGGACTCATCCAGATGTTGATGGTGATCGCGCCGGTCGCGGTCGTGTTCGCGCTCTCGGCGGGGGACGGGCCGCTGCCGTGGAAGGCCGCGATCCTGGTCGGCGTTGCGGTGTCGTTCAGCTCGACCGTGCTCGTGTTCCAAGCGCTGCACGAGACGGGCGAAGGCGCCACGGCGCACGGACGCCGCGCCATGGCCGTGCTGCTCTTTCAGGACGTAGCTGTCGTTCCGATTCTGCTCTTGATTCCGCTCCTGTCCGATCAGGGCGCCGCGAGCGACTGGCTGGACTACGTCCAACTCGTTGGTGTGACCACCGCGTTCGTGGCGGGCGTGCTATTCCTGCGCTGGGCTATCCGCCGGTACCTCGTCGAGTTGTTGGCGGGACTGCGCAGCCCGGCTCTTGTGGTCATGTTCACGATTTCGCTGCTCGGAGCGGTCATCTACGTGTCCGACCTGGTGGGGCTGCCGATCTCGCTCGGCGCCTTCGCCGCGGGGCTCATGCTGAGCGGCAATCGCATCTCAGCCCAGATCGACGCGCTCATCCTGCCCTTCCGCGAGGTGTTCGCGGCCGTGTTCTTCGTCAGCTTGGGCCTCCTGCTCGACGTCCGGATCGTGGCGAGTGCACCCCTGGCGACCCTGGGCGGCTTGGCTGGCGTGCTCGTACTCAAGAGCGTGATGGGCGCTGTTGCGCTGCGCGCCACCGGCCTCACCTGGCGGACCGCGGCAGGTATGGGGCTCGGTATTGCGCAGGTGGGTGAGTTCGCCCTGGTCGTGATGGGCGTCGGCGTAACGGCGGGCGTGCTCAGCGCAAACACGAGCCAGATCGTCCTGTTCATTGCCGTGGCGTCACTTGTCTTGACCCCCTTCATGTTGCGCCGCGGAATCGCCATGGCCGAGCCCATGCCTGAGAACAGCGAGGCGGGTCCCGCGCTCGTGCCCTCCAAGGGCCGCGCCGTGCTTGTCGGTATCGGAGTGATCGGGCGCGGTGTCACGGAACAGCTCGTCAAACAGGGTTTGGATGTTTGCCTGATCGATCTGAGCCCGGTGAACCTGCACGAGCACGCGGCAGCCGGCCTCGCCACCGTGGCGGGCAATGCAGCGGATACGAACACGTTGGAGCGGGCCGGCGTCGAGCACGCCGTGTTCGTCGTCATCACCGTGCCCTCCGACGCCGTCGCCATGCGGGTCTTGGCCGCGGTACGTGACGTCAACGCGACGTGTGAGGTCATCGTGCGCTGCCGCTACCGCGGGACGGCAGCCGAAGCACGCCGTCAGAACGCGACCGTCGTGATCGAAGAGGACATGACGCTGGAGCGCGTGCTCGCACTCTGCGAACACGCGAGCTGAAGCCACCGGTAAGCGCTCACGGGTCCTCACGAGCAGCGCGCGGCTTCGTGGATGCGGGGCGTGGGATTGCCGTCGTCGTCCTCGCGGGGGCCCTACCCCGCGTC
>JAQBWE010000187.1 GCA_027625315.1 Planctomycetota bacterium | reverse complement strand
GGCAGAGGGCTGCGCGTAGCGCGGGCAGAGGGCTGCGCGTAGCGCGGGCAGAGGGCTGCGCGTAGCGCGCAGGGGACTCCCACCCGGGGGTGCCGCACGTTCACCGCGCCTGGGATCAGCGGCGGCGACGACCGAGGACGCGCGCGAGCACCCAGCCCGTCACGGCGGCCTGCAGAACGAACGATGCCGTCGTACCGCCACGCATCAGGGCGATCTGCCGCCGGTCGTTGCGCCACGCCGACGCGTCGATCCAGAGCGCATTCGCCTCACGCCACGCGCTGTACTCCTGCGTACCCGGGGCGGGCTGGCCGTCCGGCGCCGTGGCCGACTCCAACTTGGACACCAGATGGCGGCCCTCGGCAGCACCCAGCCCGGCGCGCGCCTCGCGCGTGAGGAGATAGAAGAGGCCGACGTGCGCCAATGCGAGCAACGCGAGGACGCCCAGTGCGGTCAGCCAAATGGAGCGCGGCGTGTCGGGCCGCCGCGGCCCCCCGGCCGGAGCGACGCAGGGAGGAGACGGCGGCGGACGCTGCGGCGTTACGACCGGGTTCCCGCAGGCCGCACACGGCGCGATCGACCCGGCGGGCCCACCACGTAGGCGCGTGCCGCATTCAGGGCAGGCAAAGCTCTGCGCCGCCGACAGGCCCGCCTCTGCCACGACGCTCGGATCAGCTCGCGAGAGCGCGGACCTCGGCGAGCAGGCTCTGCTCGTCGGGGAACTCGCCCGTCTCGTGCTTGGAGTACATCCGCACCCCGTCGACCGTGACGTCAAACACCCCGCCACCGCTCGGCTCGAGTTCCAGCGACGCGATCTGCGACTTGAGTTCTACAAGCAAAAGGGACGCCAGACCGACGGCCTTGGGCTCGTAGTTTCAGACCGCGCAGTACTTGATGTGGATTTTCATCGTGGCTCCTGAAGGCTGGACGGACCCGCGCCATGCTACGACCGGCCCCTTGATCTGCGCTATCGTCCCAGGCAGTGGACGCTGAGGAACCGGCCCCCGCACTGCTGCGCCGCACGCTCACCAGCGTCGTGCTGATCGCGCTCGTGCTCGGCGCCGCCGGCATGGGGTTCACGGCCCTGGCCTCGATGCGCAAGGAGAGCACGCGCGCGCAGGACGGTCCGCTCGCGCCCCTCGTGCGTGTCGCAGTCGCGCAGCGCACGGAGTACACCGAAACGGTGCGCGGCTTCGGACGCGCCCGCCCTCTGCGGGCGGCAACCGTGGCCGCCGAGGTCGTCGGGCTCATCGTGTCGGTCGATCCGGCCCTGGAAGCAGGCCAGATCGTGGAGGGCGCCAAGGGGACGGCGAGCGCCCTCCCGATCCTCGTGACGATCGACGACCGCGATCTCGTGGATCGGCTCGAGCGCGCCAAGGCGGAAGCCGAGGCCGCAGAGGCTGAAATCACACGCTTGGCCAGTCAGAAGGGCTCGCTCCGTGAGCGACTCTCCGTCACCGTCGAAGAGCTCGAGGCCGCTGAGCGCGAGCTCGCCCGCATTGCGCCGCTTGTCCCCAAGACGCTCAGCCTGAGCGACTTGGACATGCAGAAGATCCAGGTGAATCTGCGGCAGCGCGCCCGACTCCTGCTGCAGGCCGAGGCACAGGACAACGCCGACGCGGCGCGTATGGCTGAGGCGCGACTGCGCGCCCTGCAACGCGGCGTGGCACTCGCTGAACGCGAACAGGGCAGAGCCCAGGTCGCGGCGCCCTTCGCGGGGCGAATCGAGGCGCGCTACGTGGAAGTCGGTGAGCGCGTCAAGGTCGGGGACCCGCTCTTCGACATCGTGGACCTCTCGCGGATCGAGATTCCCGTCTCTCTAGCGGCCGGTCGCTATGAGGACGTCGTCGCGGGGGCGCGTGTCGTTCTGCGCCTCCCCGAGCACGATGAGCCGCTCTGGGAGGGCACCGTCGAGCGCGTGTCACCCTCGATCGATGGGGAGCGGCGTACGTTCTTCGCCTACATCGAGGTGCCGGGCACGCCGGGCGCCAATCGTGCGCCGCCGGGGACGCACCTCGTGGCCGAGGTGCAAGGCCGCACGCATCGTGATGTTGTCGCCGTGCCGCGCCGCGCGTTCCTAGGTGACCGGATCTTCGTCGCCAAGCCTGGGACCCGCGAGGGTGAGGCCGTGGTCGAGGTGCGGCGCCCCACGCTCGTGCGCATGTTGCCCGGCGTAGCACTCGTGCGTGAAGGCCTAGCGGACGGCGAGCACTATCTGCTGACGAATCTCGAATCGGTGGCTGAGGGTTCCATCGTGCGGATCGAGCCGGAAGCACGATGAACCTCCCGAAGTTCTCGGTTCGCAATCCGGTCGCCGTCAACCTGCTGATGGTCGCTGTGATCGCTGGTGGCGCCGCGGCACTGATGTTCGGTCTGGTGCGTGAGTTCTTCCCGTCGATGGAAGCCGAGCAGGTGTTCATCACCGTGCCCTATCCGGGCGCCACGCCGGAGGAGATCGAGCGCAGCGTCACGCGACTCATCGAGCGCGAGATCGAAGACGTTGACGACATCAAGGAGATCCGCTCGCGCGTGTTCGAAGGCGCGACGATCGTCACCGCGGTCCTCGAGCAGGGTGCCGATCGCGACAGCGTCATCAGCGACATTCGCGGAGAGATCGACAAGGTCGTCCCCAGCCTGCCGGATGGTGCGGAGGAACCCGCGATTCTCGAGGCGCGGCCGAACATCCCCGTGATCGCCGTCGTGCTGCATGGCGACGTACCCGAGCATCAGCTGCACGAAGCCACGCTGCGCGTACGAGATGAGCTGCTCGACCTCCCGGCCATCTCCGAACTGATCATCACGGGCTTTCGCAGGCGCGAATTGGCCATCGAGATCCTGCCCGATCGCCTCGACGAGTTCGGGCTCACCTTCGAGCAGGTTGGCCGCGCGGTTGCGGCGCTCAACCGCGACGTGCCCGGCGGCCAGCTGAAGGGCGGCGACGCCTACGTGCGCGTCCGAACGATGGGCGAAGAGCAGACCCCCGAGCAACTCGAAGCCAAGATCATCCTCACGACGCAGGATGGCTCGATCGTGCGCGTCAGCGACATCGGTCGCGTCCGCCCCACCTTCGAGGACAAGACCGAGAAGGGCCGCTTCGACGGTCGCGCGGCCGTACAGCTCTTCGTGTTCAAGACGCCGGAGCAGGACGCCATCGCGATCGCCGGCGCCGTGCGCGACTACGTCGCCTCGAATCCGCAGATGTTGGGCGGCGCCCTCAAGCTAGACACCACGACGGACCTCTCGCGCATTATCGAGGGTCGTATCGACCTCATGCAGCGCAACGCGATCATGGGGCTGGTGTTGCTCCTGATCGCGCTCGCGCTGTTCCTCGAGCTGCGCGTGGCGTTCTGGGTCGCCGTGGGGCTCGGATTCTCGTTCATGGGCACGTTCATCGTCATGTGGGCCACGGGCCAGACGATCAACATGATCAGCCTCTTCGGCCTGATCGTGGTCCTCGGCCTCATCGTGGACGACGCGATCGTGATCGCGGAGAACATCTTCCGAAAGAAGCGCGAGGGCATGCCGGCCATCGAGGCAGCCGTGGACGGCGCGGAGAAGGTCACGCTGCCCGTCGTGGCTGCGGTCCTCACCACCATCGCCGCGTTCCTGCCGCTCGCCTTCATGGAAGGCCGCATGGGTACGTTCCTGGGCGTGATGCCGAAGGTCGTGATGTGCGCGCTTGCGGTCTCGCTGATCGAGGCGTTCCTCATCCTGCCCTGCCACCTAGCCCACGATCCGAAGCCGCGCGCTGCTCCGGGCCGGCTGCGCCAGAAACTCGATCAGATCGGTCAGCTACGCCATCGCGTGTTCGAGGGCTGGTTGCCGGACCTGCTCGAGCGTCAGCTTCGGTTCCTCCTGCGTTGGCGCTACGCGGCGGCAGGCGTGGCGCTGGCGCTGCTTCCGATCGCGGGCGGCCTCATCGTCGGTGGGCAGTTGCCTTTCGTGTTTCTTCCGAACGTGGATGCCGAGACCATCAGCGCCAAGCTTGAGATGGCCGCGGGCACGCCCGAGGAGATCACAGCCGACACCCTCGCCCGCATCGGTGCGCTCGCCCGCCAGGAGCCGGAGGTCGACACCGTGTTCAGCGTGCTGGGCGCGTCGTTCGGCGAGCGTGGCCGGGAGACGGCATCGGACCCCGCGGTCGTCGGTCAGATCACGATCGAGCTACTGCCCGCCGACAAGCGCGAGGCCGAGGGCTTGCGGACTTCGCGCGATCTGCTGACGCAGTTCCGCGCGGCGAGCGCGGCACTGCCCGGAGTCCGGCGCCTGTCCTTCCTCGCGCAAGCCGGCGGTCCGTCAGGACCGGATCTCGAGATTCGCGTGCGCGGCGAAGACCTCGATCAACTTCAAGAGGCGGTGGTCTGGGCTCGGGGGCAGATCGCAAGCTTCGAGGGCATCGAGGAGATGTACGACGACCTCGAACTCGGCAAGCTCGAGGCGCGCATGTCCCTCCGTGAGGACGCGCGCCTGCTGGGCCTAACCACCCAAGACGTGGCGATGCAGCTGCGGCACGCGTTGTTCGGGTTCGAAGTGCAGGACCTGCAGATCGGCGACGACGAGGTCACCATCCGGGTGATGCTCCCGCCGAGCGAGCGTCGCACGCTGGACGACCTTGGACGCTTGTGGATCGCACTGCCTGCTGGCGGACGCGTGCCGCTGGCGGAGGCGGCGACGTTTACCACCGACCGCGGCTACGCGAGTCTGGCCCGAGTCGACGGCAAGCGCTCCGCCACGATCAAGGCGGAAGTCGACGAGAGCCGCGCCAACGTCGCGCAGGTGACCGAGGCCATTCGCGAGGCCACCGCGACGATCGGCGACCAGTTCCCCGGCGTGACCCTCACGTTCGAGGGGCGCCGGAAGGAGACGCGCGAGTCGACCGGCTCGCTCGGGTACCTGTTCCCGATCGCGCTGCTGTTCATCTACGTGATCATCGCGGTCGTGTTCCGCAGCTACGTGCAGCCGATCATCGTGATGAGCATCATCCCCTTCGCCCTGATTGGCGCCGTGATCGGACACCTGGTGATGGGCTTCCCGATGACCCTGCTCTCGATGCTGGGCATCGTCGCGCTCGCGGGCATCGTGGTGAACGATGGCCTGATCCTCGTGGATCTCGCCAACCGCCGCCGCCGCGAGGGGCTGCCGCTGTTCGAGGCGGTGATCGCCGCTGCGCGCGGCCGGATGCGCCCGATCCTGCTCACCTCCATCACAACGTGCGCGGGGCTCGCGCCGATCATGCTCGAGACGAGCTTCCAGGCGCAGTTCCTGATCCCCATGGCCGTGTCGATCGTCTTCGGCCTGGGCTTCGCTACGGGCCTCATCCTGCTGCTGCTGCCCGTCGCCTACATGATCACAGAGGATCTGCGCGCCGGCGGCCGCTGGCTGTTTGGCCATCGCTGGGCGCACCACATGCCTCACGATCCCGGCGTCGAACTCGGCGCAGACCACACCTAGGCCTCGCTGCGCGCGAGCGGGGGCCTCGCTGCGCGCGAGCGGGGGCCTCGCTGCGCGCGAGTTGGCCAGTGCCGAGGCCGTGACGCAGGTAGTCCATTGCAGACCAAGCGCCGGCGGCAGATCAAGCGCAGGGGCACGCACCACGAACGGGCGCTACCTAATGCGGCAGTCCATCCGGGGAGTGATCAGCCCGTGACAGCCCCGGCAGCGAGGAGCGCGCGCGGCGCGTAAGAACTGGAGAGAGCGGCTAACTAGCCGCAGCTGCCGCCGCTTCAGCAGCCCGTGAGGAGAGCGGCGGTGGCGAGCAACATCGCGATCGAAAGCAGGAAGCGCATGACGGGTCTCTCCGGTTCGCGGATCACATCGGAAGTTCCGACCATGCGACCCGTGGGGATGGATTCTACCCATGGTGTCGGACGGACGAAGCGGCTTCCTGATTCCAAATTTGCGCGTCGCGCAGCAGAGCGTCGGCGCCTACACAGCGCCGCTGCGGGTTGCCCACGGCCGCCAGGCATGCACGGGTGGCGCTCAGGCGGCGCGCGAAGGAAATGGAGGCGCCGTCCGGAGTCGAACCGGACTACACGGATTTGCAATCCGTGCTCGCCGCCCACAAGTGCGCATGAATCAAGCGGTTGCGCGCGCGACTTCCGCTTGGTCCCCCTGCTGGTCCCCTTCGAGCCGCATATCGGGCACCCGCTCGGCCATTTCCAAGCGCCGGATCGCGGCCGCAGTAGCGCCGTCAGGCACGTGCCCCGCGTAGCGCTGCGTCGTGGCGATCGACCGATGACCCGCAAGCAAGCCGACCGTAGGAAGCGGCACGCCGGCCTGAGCCATGCGCGAGCAGAAGCCATGGCGGAGGTCGTGAGCCCGCAGGCTGTCAAAACCGGCGCGCCGCGCCAGTCGGCGGAAACGCGCGCTGACACCGGGCGCCGTGATTGCCAACAGGTCAGGCCAGACAGGGTCCCTGCTGCCAGAGGACGGAAGGCGAAGCGAACTCAGGGCGGCATGCGCCGCCGAAGTCAGAGGGACTTCCCGCGGCTGACGGTTCTTGGACAGGCGAACCAGGGCGTTGGTGCATGAATCCTACCGGCTCGCCCCGTGCCCGTCG
>JAQBWE010000186.1 GCA_027625315.1 Planctomycetota bacterium | reverse complement strand
CGCGCCGCGGCGCGCGCTGGAGACTGGCTGCGACTGCCCCTCGGTGTCGTCATCGGACTCACGCACGTGCTGCGGCGCCGGGCGGTGACGCTGGCGGCGGTGCTGGGGCTGGGCGCGAGCCTCGCCATCGTGATGGCCTTCCTGCTGGTGCAAGAGACGCGCCGAGCGGAGGTGGAGGGTCACGTGCGCCGCATGGCGCTCGATGCCACCGTGCACTTTCACGAGCCCGTCGGCACCGACGTCCTGGAGGATCTCGCGCGCCGCACCGAAGGCACGGTGGAGCCGTTCTTCTCGCAGCGCGCTGTGCTCGTGGCCGGCGGACAGCAGTCGGTGCGGCGCGTACTGCTGATCGCGCCGGGCGCGTGGGTCGAACAGCAGCGCCTCGTGGCGGGCCGGCCGTTTCGCACGCCGGACGAACCCGTCCTGCTCGTGGATCGGTGGTTGGCGCGCACTCACGGGCTCGCGCTCGGCGCGCGCGTAGCGGTGTTCCCTTCGCCCGACGCCCCGGAGGGCGCCGAGTTGGAAGTCGTCGGCATTCTTGAGGGCGTGACCCAGGGCTTCGCCGTGCTGCCGCTGGGCACCGGCGCGGCGCTCTATGACGTTCCGGGCCTGGCGGAGGGCGCCCATCTGCGTTCGAGTCTGCCGCCCGATGAGCTCGAGCAACGCGCGTGGGCGGGCCCGGACGTTGAGGCTGCCTTCGTGTTGGCGCGGGCCGCGGGCGAGGTGCAGGCCATCTTCGCGGCGACGGCCGCCGTGCTGCGCGCCGTGCTGTGGATGGCCCTGGCGGTGGCGCTGCTGTTCCTCGCGGTGCTCGCGGGCATCGACGCCGCCGAGCGCGCACCGGACTTCGCGGTGCTGCGCGCGCTCGGCTGGCGCACGCGCGGACTCGCCGCGGTGTGCATGACGGAAGTCCTGACGCGCGGCACGCTGGCGCTGGCCGTGGCCATCCCACTCGCCCCGGTGCTAGGCGCGCTCCTGCTACGCAGGCTCGCGGCGGCGCACTTCCCCACGATGCAACTGGCCAGCGAGCCGTGGGTGTACTTGCTCGTGGGCGGAGCGGCTCTTGCTACCTGGCCGCTGGGCGGCCTGCCTGCCCTGCGCACGGCCACACGGGTGAGCCCGGCACGCGCGCTGCGGCGACTCGGCACGGAGTAGCGACCCGTCCTGCGACATCAGCCGGCAATCGCTCGGGGCGCGGGTACACTCGCCGAGAACCCCTGGGAGGAGCCCCTATGCGTCTGACTCGCCCCCGTGCCGCCCTGGCCGCACTCGCGCTCGGCCTCATCTGTGCGCCCGCGTTCGCCTCGAACCTGGTTCTCGAGCAGATCGCCACCGCCAACCGCGCCGGCAAGACCGTGTTCCTCGTCGTCACTGACGCGGCGGCGAACAACTTGGACGCCGCCCGCCAAACCGCGCAGGCCGCTGCCGACCAGACGCCGGGTAGCGCGGTGCTCGTACTCAACCGCTCTGATCCGGCCCAGGCCGAAGCCGTGCAGGGCTACCGCGTGGCGGGCGCACCCGTACCGATGGTCATGGTGATCGCCTCCAACGGCGTCGCCGCCGGCGCCTCGCTGGTGAAGAAGGGCGCGGTCGAGCGCCTCGTCTCGCTCGTGCCGACGCCCGCCAAGGCGCGCTACCTGGGCGTGCTCGCCGCAGGCCAGACGGCCGTGGTGATCTTCTCCCACGCGGAGATGCCCCTGCAGAGCCCGCTGTTCCTGTCCGTATCCACCGTCGTCGAAGAGTCGGGCGGCAAGGTCACGCCGGTCCTCGTGGAGGTGACCGACCGCGCCGAGCAGCGCTTCCTGCAGGAGTGGAAGGTCGACCCCAAGGGCGCCGAGCCGACCGTCATCATCATGAACCCGAAGGGTCAGACCCTTGGTCGCCTCGAGGGCGCGCCGAGCGCCGCGAAGATCGTCGAGGTGAGCAAGAAGCGCCCGTGCTGCGGCGACCCGTCCTGCAAGGGCTGCAAGTAGCATGAATCTCGCTGGCATTGCTTGGCGTGAGCTGCGCCATCGGCGCTCGAGCCTCGTGTCGGGACTCGTGGCGATCACGCTCGGCATCGCCGTCGTGGTCGGCGTGCGGTCGGTGACGGTCGCGTCGGAACACGCCGTCGCCGTCAAGCTAGATAGCCTCGGCGCGAACGTCCTCGTGCTGCCGCAGGGCGCGACCGTGGACGACTACCACACGGCCGACATCGACGCGCCGACGTTCCCCGAAGAGTACGTCGAACGTATGGTCACGAGCGCACTGCTGGGCGTAGAGAACATCTCGCCCAAACTCACGCGCCGTACCAAGATCGAGGGCGTTTCGATCGTGCTCACGGGCATCCTGCCCGACAGCGAGGTGGCATCCAAGCCCACGTGGCAGCTCGAGGGCCTCGAGGGCGCACCGATCGAACACGTGTGCAGCGGCCGGCACGGCGTGCACGCCGATCCGCGCCTCCAGCGCACGGTCGTCGAGACGCTGGCCGCCGATGAGTGCCTGCTCGGTGCCGACGCCGCCCAGCGGCTCGACAAAGTCGCAGGCGACCGGGTCGCGCTCGAAGGCCAGGAACTGACGGTCGCGCGCGTCCTGCCGGCCACGGGGACCGTAGACGACGATCGCATGTTCATGCACCTGCACGCCGCGCAGGACCTCCTGGGCACGGGCCGTCAGGTGAGCGCGATCGAGGTCATGGGCTGCTGCGAGCAGATCTCCGAGGGCCTCCTCTCCAAGCTGCGCAACGTCCTGCCCGACACGCGCGTTACCGGCATCGCGCAGATCGTGTCGACCCAGATCGAGACCAATCGCCTCATGGACAAAATCTCCTGGGGCATCCTGCTCATCGTGTTGCTCGTCGGCGGCCTGTCGATCGGCAACTACATGTGGGGCAACGTCACCCAGCGCCGGCGCGAGATCGGCATCCTGCGCATGCTCGGCGCGCGGCGGGGCGGCATCATCTTCCTGCTCCTCGCCAAGGCGGTCGTCCTTGGCGTGCTCGGCGGACTGCTCGGCTACGGCATCGGAACGCTGGCCGTGGTGCTCATCGGCCCCGGAACGCTCGGCCTCGATGTCCGCGCCCTTCCGGCTTGGATCGGCGGCAGCCTGCTGCTCGCGGTGAGCGTCGCGGTCCTGGGATCGCTCCTGCCGGCCTGGCTGGCCTCGCGCTTCGATCCCAGCGCCAACATGCAAGAGATCTAGCCGCGATGCGTCGCGCAGCAGGGGAATTGACGTGTTGATCCAGGCCCGTGGTTTGTGCAAGCGGTTCGAGCGCGGTCACGTTTGCGTGGACGCCCTACAGGACATCGACCTCGACATCGAGGAGCGCGCCTTCACCACCGTGACCGGCGCCTCCGGATCCGGCAAGACCACCTTGCTGCTCACCCTGGCCGGCTTGCTGCGTCCCACGGCCGGAAGCATTCAGTTCCGAGGCGCCGAGCTCGCGGGCCTCAGCGACGCGCGTTGGGCCGCATTCCGTCACGAGCATCTCGGCTTCGTGATGCAGAACTTCAGCCTCGTGCCCTACCTGACGGCGCACGAGAACGTGGCGCTGCCGCTGGCCATCGGTCGCGGCGGACGTGCGGAGCAGCATCAACGAGCGACCGCGTTGCTCGAACGCGTCGGCCTCGCCAACCGTGCCGACCATCTGCCGCGCGAGCTCTCCGCCGGCCAACAGCAGCGCGTCGCGATTGCCCGCGCGTTGGCCAATGAGCCGGCCCTCGTGCTTGCCGACGAGCCGACGGGCAACCTTGACCCGGGCCTTGCCACCGACGTGCTCGACCTGCTGCGCGCGCTCAACGAGGAGCACGGCATGGCGATCCTGATGGTGACCCACAGCCCGGAGGCGGCCCGGGCCGGCACCGCCCGCATTCACATCGACGCAGGCCGGGTCGTCGAACACGCCCGGGCCTGACGAGACGCCGTCAACTCTCGCCCTCGTCGCGCGAACGCGCGGCGTGGTCGCGACCCAAGCGCCCCGCCAGCCACGACCACGCGCCCACCACCGGCAGCGCGAAGGCCGTCACGAGTGCCATGCCCGGGGCGAGCACGCCCAGGGCGAGACTCGTCAGGGCACCGAGGGCATCGCCCGTTCGGTACACCAGCGTGTCGATGGCGCCCTTGGCCTTGTACTTCTGCTCGCGCGGCAGGACTGAGTACAGCACCTCACCCGTGGGCTTGGTCACGGCGTAGCGGGCCGCGCGTCTGAGCGCCTGCGAGATCACCAGCACGCCGAACACCGGCCACACCCAGAGGGTGAGGAACGAGAGTCCCGCGACGATGGGCAGCACCGCCAACGAAGCGCCCAGGCCGAAGGCCGCCACGAGGCGACGCGTCACGAACACCTGGACGACGAGCGTCAGGCACTGGGTGACGACGTCGATCATGGCGAAGGCCTGCGTCCGCTCGGCGCTCGAGTCAAACGCCGAGCGCACGATGTCGGCTTGCGCGAAGTAGAGCAAGGTGCCCGTCACGGCGTAGCACAGCATGTACGCGCCAATGCGGATGAGATACGGCGAGACGATGATGGCGCGCAAGCCTTCGAGGGCGCTCCCGCCAATGAGCGCCGGCTCCGCGGCCGCGCGCAGGCCCAGCGCCTCCCCATGCACATCGAAAAGGCGCTGCAGCCGCCCCACGCAGCGCACGCCCACTTCCAACAGCACGAGCGCGGCGATCAGGAGCCAGGGCACGGCGGCGTTGGCCGCGCCCGCACCGGCCAAGTGGTCCACGATCTGGAGTCCGGGCCACACCACCAACCCGCCGAGGATGGAACCCACGGTGCCGCCGACGGCGATCCAGGGGTAGAGCCGCTTCGCCCGCGCGCTGCCGCACTGATCGGCTAGGAAGCTCCAGAAGACGCTGACCGTCCAGAGGTTCAGCACGCTCGACCACACGTAGAACGCCCGACCGACAGCGAGTTGGTGCTCCGCGGGCACGAACCGCAGCGCGAGGAAGAACGCCAGCAAGGTGGTCGCGAAAAAGCGGTAGATCAGCGGCACGAAGCGCGCGCGCGGCAGGCGCCCCACGACGTAGCCGTAAACCGGCTGCAGCGCGAGCATCACCGTCCACGTCACGAGGAACAACCACTTCAGATCGCGGATCTCGCCCACGATGCCGAGTTGCTCACGCACGGGGCGCAACAAGGACCACGACGCCAACACGAAGAAGAAGTACGTCGCCGCCCACAGGACGATCGCGCCCTCACCGGGCCGCAGCGCGATTCGCTCCCGCGTCTCCTTGGAGAAGAGTCCGCTCACTTGGGTTCCGGCGCCGGCGCCTTCCGCGAAGCGTGCCAAGCGGCCAATACCTCACGCTCACGCTCCGGCGCGAGCCGCGCCTTCCACGCCGGCGACTTCGGATCCGCCGCGTGCGCGGCCTGAACCTCAGCCCGTTTCGCTAGGTCCCACGCCAGCGCGTCGCGGATGGTGTCGCAGATCGGCCGGAACGTGAGTCCCGCGGCGATGGCACGTTCCACCTTCACCCACGGGAGCACGTCGCTGGGCATCCAGTTGGGCAACTCCTGCCAGGGGTTCAGTTTCTGGGTCGCGAGAAACGCCTCGTCCACCCAGGTGAAGGAGCAGTCGGGTCGGATGGCCGCCTTGCAGCCGTGCAGGAACTCCGCGAAGGAGAGATGCGCGGGGAAGCCGTTGGCGTTGAACACGCCCGCGGTGTTGTTCTCGGCCAGGTGTACGCACCAGCGGCCGAGGTCCTTCACGTCGATGAACTGGCAGTGCCCCTCGGGGCGGCCGGGAGCAAGTACCTCGCCGCCGGCGTGCACGCGCAGCGGCCACTCACCGAAGCGGCGCGTCTCGTCGCGGTCGCCCACGATGAGTCCGGGCCGCACGTTGGCCACACGCCCGGGCATGTGCTTCTCGCAGGCCTGCTCGCAGAGCGCCTTGAACGCGCCGTAGTCGAAGCCCTTGTATTCCTCGCGGGGCTTGAGATCGCCAAGCGAACTGTCTTCGTCGAGGTCATCCGCGCTCTTGCCGAAGCCCGGATAGACCGAGATCGAGGAGATGAACGTGTAGTGTCCGACCTGCTCGGCGAGCTGCTTGCTCGACGCCTCGACGAACTCGGGCCAATAGCCCGAGGTATCGATCGCCGCGTCCCAGGTCCGACCTTCGAGGGACTTGAGATCAACGGGCTCGGCGGCGCGGCCGCGCCCGGGGTCACCGTGGCTGCCGCGATTGCCCTCCAGCTTCTCGACGTCGGGATACAGCTCGGGATTCGAGCGGCCGCGATTGAACAACGTGACTTTGTGGCCGCGTGCGAGCGCGTAGTCGACGATGGCGGGCCCGAGGAAGCGCGTGCCGCCGAGTACCAGCAACTTCAGCGGCTTGGATGCTCTGCCGCCGCCAGCGGGTTTGTCGTCGGCACGAACGCGGCGGGCCAGCGCTCCGGCCGCAAGCAGCGCGCTCGCGCCGAGCAAGGCGCGGCGGGTCGAGGAATCGTTCATGCGCGGAGCCCTCCGGAACGTGGGGCGGCAGCCTACCGCAGCGGCGCGGGCGAGGCGTGCCGCGGCTCATAGACGCCGAGGGCTTGACCTGCCCCCCTCTGAGCGTGCCACCTGGTCGGATACATTTCACCAACCAGGAGAACGACGATGGC
>JAQBWE010000002.1 GCA_027625315.1 Planctomycetota bacterium | reverse complement strand
GCTTGGGCTGGATGCGCCCGCCATGCGCGGCGGCGTCAGGGGTCCCCGGTCCGGCGAGTAGGGCGACAGCGAGCCCGAGTACGGTCGCTGACCGCAGCAGTAGGCCACCTGAGGGGTGGGGGATCCAAGCCAGGCCGCGGCGAATCCAGGGGGGGAGCATGGTCATCTGCCTGCCGATCTGCGTCCGTATGCCGGGGCCCCGCGCCCATAGTACGCGCTGCTGTCCAGAGGCGGGGCCCGCACTGCGGTCGTTTTGGGTCGAAGGTCACGACGACCCGGGGCACTGCACCACTTGCGCCGCACGGGCCGTCGGACACTTTGGCTATAGCGCCGCGAATCCAGCCCCGGACAGGCAAGTTATGCTGATGGGCATGCAACGTCTCATCTGGGTGACACTATCTTGCGTCTTCCTTGCGCTGGCCGGCTGCGGCGAGCCAGAGGACGCGCAGGGAGACCCTGTGGGCGCCGCCACACCGGATCCGGATGGCACGCCGCATCCGGATGGTCAGCCGCGTGACCTCGCGGAGGAGTTGGGCCTGCCTGCAGGGGCGGGTGATTGGTGCGGGACGGGGCCGGCCGCCCCGTTCGAGGTCAGCCGTATGTGGTCGGGTCCGGACGCGGACGGGGTCTGGCGGCGGCAGCGACCTCAGCCGCTGACTCTCGAACTGTTCGGGGAGAGCCGACCGGCGGTGGGCGGCGTCACGCGAATCCACTGGCGGCAGAGGCCAGCGTCCATCGAGTACGGCGTGGAACGTGCGGGCAAGTTCTACGTGTCTGAGCCGGACGAGACGCTCGAGGCGTTTCTCAAGCGCATGGGCCCCGCGCGCTGACTACGACGTAGCCCACGTCTTGGCGGCGGGGGTGCCGTACTGGCCCCAATAGTCCCTGCAGCGGGCCAGCGCAGCCGCGTCAACCACGCCGCGCTCCGCGAGATAGTCCACCACCTCGGTCAGCGTGACGATCGGCAAGACGGGTACACCCGTCGCCTGGGTGAAGGCCTCCACCGCACTGGAGCCGTCAGGCTTGGTCTCCTGGCGATCCAGCACGATCAGTAGCGCTGCGAAGGTGCAGGCCGGATCCAACTCGCGCAGGAAGGCGACGGCTTCCATCTTCGTGGCGCCGTCTGTGAGCACGTCATCCACCATCACGAAACGCGTGCCCACGGCCGGCGGCCGACCGAGCAAGCGCTTCGCCGCCTGTCCCGCCGCAGCCTCTGCGCCGTGGGCCTTGGCCTCCTTGCGATCCGACAGACAAGCCTTGTCGACGCCCTCGGCCGCCAAGGCGATCGCGGTCGCTACGCCCAGGGGAATGCCCTTGTAGGCCGGCCCGAACACCGTATCGAAGGCCCCGGCGCCGACCCGCTCGAGCAGCGTTGCCGCGTACGCCCGACCTAGGTGAGCGAGGCGCGCGCCCGTGTCGAGCAGACCCGTGTTGAGGAAGATGGGACTCACTCGACCGCTCTTGAGGGTGAACTCGCCCACGCGGAGGGCCTCCGCCTCGAGTAGGAAGTCGACGAACGCGCGCTGGTAGGGCTGCATGGGGGCTCCGGTGGCAGGAGGGCGGAGGATAGCCGCCGGGGGCCCGCTGTCATGCCCGCGTCACTGCCAGCGGGCCTGGTTCGGCCAAGGAGCGCTCTGCGGGCCCCTTTCGTGGCCACCGGGCGCTCCCGAGGATGGACTTCTGGCCCGGGGGGCGGTATTCCGTGCGCAGGCAGGGAGTTCACCTATGAAGGCCATCCGCCGGAGCATTGCCGCGATCGTCCTCGGAGCCCTGGCGCTCCTGCCTTTGCCGGGCTGCGCCGGTGGCGGTGCCGGGGGCATGGGCCAGTTGATGGGCATGGCGCTCGGCCTCGGCGCGAGTGTCGGCAGCTACTACCTGCTGCAGGAACTGAAGTAGCCCTCGCAGCGGGCTGCCACGCAGGCGGGCCCTGCGCCGCACTCCCGGACCGCGGCCGGGGTTGACGCCCTGAGGCGCGGCCCTACGATCCGGCCGCTCCCCGCCCGGTTTGCCGGGTTGGGGGACCTCGGCCAGGGGGGCTGGCCATGCCGATCATGCGGGCGTAGCTCAATGGTAGAGCGGCGGCCTTCCAAGCCGCTGACGTGGGTTCGATTCCCATCGCCCGCTCCACTCCTTGGGCCTGCCAGCGCGTTCGGCATACCATCCGGGACTCGCACGCGCTTCGCGCTTGCGGGACAGCCACACCAGGTGGCTGGAGTAGCTCAGTGGTAGAGCACCTCCTTGGTAAGGAGGAGGTCGCGGGTTCAATCCCCGCCTCCAGCTCCAGTTCAGTTTTTTTCGACACCAACCAGTTTCGACACCAACCAGTTTCGAGACCAACGTTTCGTATAACCCGAGTCTGGACGGCCAAGCCGTGCACGATCCCGCGCCGAGTGGCGCGACGACCGTGACGGGCAAGTTGTCCATTCAGACAAGTCCACCAAGACAAAGAAGCATCGGGCGAGCCTCAGGCCCGCCCCCGGAGGAACGGCTGCCATGGCCAAGGAGACCTTTGAGCGGAACAAGCCGCACGTAAACGTCGGCACGATCGGTCACATCGATCACGGCAAGACGACCCTCACGGCTGCCTTGACCTACGTCATGGAAGCGAAGGGCTTCTGCAAGGCGAAGGCTTACGCCGACATCGCCAAGGGCGGCACCGTTCGCGACGAGACCAAGACGGTCACGATCGCCGCGGCGCACGTGGAGTACGAGACGGAGAACCGTCACTACGCCCACGTCGACTGCCCCGGCCACGCTGACTACGTCAAGAACATGATCACGGGCGCCGCGCAGATGGATGGCGCGATCCTCGTGGTCGCGGCCGACGACGGTCCCATGCCCCAGACGCGTGAGCACATCCTGCTCGCCCGCCAGGTGGGCGTGCCCGCGATCGTGGTGTTCATGAACAAGGTCGACCTCGTGGACGACGAAGAGCTGCTCGAGCTCATCGAACTCGAGGTGCGCGAGCTCCTCAACGAGTACGACTTCCCGGGTGACGAGATCCCGATCGTCAAGGGTTCGGCTCTGGGCGCCCTGAACAACCCGACCGCCTTCGACAACGTGGTCGGCGCTGGCTCGATCGTCAAGCTCCTCGAAGAGGTCGATCGTTACATCCCGCTGCCCGTGCGCGAGGTGGACAAGCCGTTCCTGATGCCCGTCGAGGACGTGTTCTCGATCAAGGGCCGCGGCACGGTCGGCACTGGCCGCATCGAGCGTGGCGTCATCAAGGTGGGCGAGCCCATCGAGGTTGTCGGTCTCCAGAAGGAAGACGACAAGAAGATGATGACCACCTGCACCGGCGTCGAGATGTTCAACAAGACGCTCGATCGTGGTGAGGCTGGCGACAACGTCGGTCTGCTGCTCCGCGGCGTGGACAAGGAAGCCCTGATGCGCGGCATGGTTCTGGCCAAGCCGGGCTCGGTGTCGCCCCACACGGAGTTCGAGTCCGAGGTGTACGTCCTCAGCAAGGACGAGGGCGGCCGTCACACGCCGTTCTTCAACAACTACCGGCCCCAGTTCTACATGCGCACGACCGACGTCACCGGGACGATCGAGCTCATGGGTGGCGCGGAGATGTGCATGCCCGGCGACAACATCGCCATGAAGGTCACGCTGATCACGCCGATTGCGGTCGAGAGCGGTCAGCGCTTCGCCATTCGCGAAGGCGGCCGCACTGTCGGCGCCGGCGCCGTGACGAAGATCCTCAAGTAAGTAGCCTGCATCCACGTGAGCGCCCATCACTCCGGTGATGGGCGCTCGCGTCGTAGGGCGTCCGAGAGAGTTCGAAAGGAATCGCGATGGCCAAGGGTCAACCCAGTCGGGGGTATGTCTGGCTCCAATGCACGGAGACCGGTGACTTTAACTACCGCGCCTCCAAGCGGATCAAGGGCAACCCCTACAAGCTCGAGCTGATGAAGTACTCGCCGCGGCTCAAGCGACACACCCTGCATAAGGAATCCAAGAAGAAGTAGGAATCCAGCACGCAGGGCGGCGAGCAAACGTACCGCCACCCGACGCTGTGGCGTGGGGGCCTCTCCGGAGGCGCTCACGACCCGGACCGGGTGGCAGCGGTTTCCTACGGCAGTAGCTCAACTGGTAGAGCAGCTGATTCCAAATCAGCAGGTTCGGGGTTCAAGTCCTCGCTGCCGTGCCATCATCTAGCAGGCAGCCTCTGGCAGTCAGCCAGCATCTCGAACGAATCGGAGCGGCCATGAGCCTCGACATCTACAAGAAGGGCCAAGCCACGAGGTCGCGCGCTACGGCGTACGTGATCCTCGGGCTGCTTGCCCTGTTTGGTGGTTGGGCCTGCCACGCCGAGTTCAACACGGTGGGACGCGGCGTCGGCTTGCCGATTCACTCGAGCGTTTCAAATCTGCCCCTCGTCGGCGCTCTCACTTGGATGAAGGTGATTGGCTTCGGCGTATTCTTGGCTGGCCTGTTCCTGGTTCACCTGTTCCTCAACAAGCCCTCGCACGCGGACCTGCTCATCGATACGGAGCAGGAGATGCGCAAGGTCTCGTGGCCCTCGTGGCCCGAGGTCAAGAGCGCGAGCCTTGTCGTGGTTGTTGTCACCTTCGTATTCGGAATGGCTCTCTTCGGCTTCGACAAGCTGTTGCAGGGGCTGTTCTCCTTCGTGTTCTAGAGGAGGCGAAGTGGCGCGTAGCTGGTACGTCGTTCGAGTGCAAAGCGGCCGCGAGGGCACGGCGCAAACCGCCCTGGCTCGCCGCCTGAAGATCGCTGGCAAGGAAGCCGCGGTCCCGCGCGTGCTGGTGCCCATGGAGGTCGTGACTGAGCTCAAGGGCGGCCGCAAGCGCACCATCAAGCGCAAGCTCTACCCTGGCTACGTGATGGTCGAGGTGGAGCAGGCCACCGACGGCAGCGTGCCGCGCGATGTGTGGTTCCTGGTCCGCGAGACCGCCGGCGTCGGCGACTTCGTCGGACCGCACGGTTCTCCCGAGCCGCTGGCGCACGACGAGGTCGAGCGCCTGCTCAAGTCGATGGAGACCGACGAAGAGAAGGCCCCCCAGGTCAAGATCTCAATGAAGCCGGGGGAGTCCGTGAAGATCAAGGAAGGACCGCTGGAGTCCTTCGAAGGCGTGGTGGACGAGGTGATTCCTGCCAAGGGTATCGTCCGCGTCACGGTCACCATTTTCGGTCGCGCCACGCCCGTGGAGTTGGAGTACTGGCAGGTCGAGCCCGTCTAGGGCTTGGATGCCGTGGGCGCGCGTGAAGCCGCCCCGAGAGGCTGAGTTATGGCCAAGGAAATCAAGACGAAGATCAAGCTGCAGTGCCCGGGCGGTCAGGCGACCCCCGCGCCCCCGGTGGGCCCCGCCCTCGGTCAGCACGGCGTGAACATCGGCGAGTTCGTGCGACGTTTCAACGACACCACGAAGGATCAGCCCGGCGTCACGTTGCCGGTCATCCTCACCGTGTACACGGATCGTTCGTTTGAGTTCGAGATCAAGAGCCCGCCCGCGGCTGTCCTGCTGCGCATGGCGGCCGGCATCCCCAAGGGCTCGGGCACGCCCAACACCCTCAAGGTCGGCACGGTCACCCGGGCCCAGGTTGAGGAGATCGCGGAGCGCAAGATGGCGGACCTGAACGCCTTCTCGATCCCCGCGGCCGCGCGCATCGTCGAGGGCACGGCCCGCTCCATGGGCATCAACGTCGAGGCCTAAGCCTCTTCGAAGCGTTCCGACGATCTCGCCTTCCGCATGCGGATGGGGGTGAGATCGGTCAGGCATTTCCTGCGCCCATGCGACCGGGGCGGTAAAGATGGTCGCTTCCTCCGCGATTCGGCGGAGGGTACTCGTCGACCGAGTCGGCCACCGCGGGCCGTCGCGGGAGAGTGAAGGAGACGCGGATGGCATACATCAGCAAGCGCTACCGCGCTGCAACCTCCACCTCCGGCTACGAGCGCTACAAGCGCTACGAAGTAGGAGCGGCCCTCGAGGTGCTCGCGAAGTTCCCCCGTGCAAAGTTCGACGAGACCGTCGAGCTTTCCGTGCGGTTGGGTGTCGATCCGAAAAAGTCGGATCAGATGGTGCGCGGCAGCGTCTCGCTGCCGAGCGGCATCGGCAAGAGCCGCTCCGTGATCGTCTTCGCTGAGGGCGAGGCGGCCCAGGAGGCCAGGGACGCCGGTGCTGACGAGGTCGGCGGCGAAGAACTCGCCCAGCGCATCCAGGATGGCTGGATGGACTTCGACGTCTGCATTGCCCACCCGGCCATGATGAAGGTGGCCGGCAAGCTCGGTCGCGTGCTTGGCCCGTCGGGCAAGATGCCGAGCCCCAAGTCGGGCACGGTGACGCCGCAGATCAGCAAGGCGGTGCGCGAGTTCAAGGCCGGTAAGGTCGAGTTCCGCGTCGACGCGGGCGGCAACGTTCAGGTCCCGGTCGGCAAGCGCAGCTTCAACGCTGAGGCCTTGGCGGCCAACATTACCCACTTTGTCGAGCACCTGCGCGGGATCCGGCCCTCGGCGGTCAAGGGCGCGTACATCCGCAAGGTGAGCGTCTCGGCCACGATGAGCCCCTCGCTCACGTTGGACATCATCTAGGGAGTCGATCATGGCGAAGGCACTTAAGCACATGCTCGCCTCCCAGCTCGGCACCGAGCTTGAGGCGAGCCCCGCGGGTCTGATGGTGATCGACCCGGGCGGCATGACCGTGGAGGCCAGCATGGCCCTGCGGAAGAAACTGCGTGACGAGGCGGGCGGTGCCCGTCTGCGCGTGCTTCACAACCGTACGGCGCGTGTCGCACTGCGCGAGCAGGGCTACGACGGCGACGTCGAGGCGCTCAACGCCGCACTGAAGGGCTCCTCGGCCCTTGTGTACGGCGGCGACGGCCCGATCTCGATTGCCAAGGTCGTCCGTGAGTGGGCGCGCAAGAACAAGACCGTGAAGGTCAAGGGCGCGATCGCCGACGGCGAGGTCCTCGTGGGCCCGGACGCCGAGACGTTGGCTGACATGCCCGACCTGCAGCAGCTCAAGGGCATGCTCGCTGGTCTCATCATCGGCACCGCACGCGGTCTCGCAGTGAGCCTGCAGGCGGTGTACGGCGGCCTCGCGCGCTGCATCCAGGCGCGGGCCGACGACGGTGGCTTCGGCAGCGGTGCCGAGGCAGCAGAGGTGCCGGCAGCAGAAGTGCCCGCAGAGGTTGTTGCTCCCGTTGAGGAAGCGGCACCCGAGGCGGAGACTCCCGCGGCCGACGCGGCGCCTGAGGGCTCCACCGAGTAGTTATTGCGTTTTCGCGCCGTGAGGGGTGTTCCTGCGGCGTTTTCGAGTTTTTCTACGAACTTCAGGAGTTCGAGCCATGTCCGAACAAGAAACCGTCACCCTCGACAACGACCTCGAGGCCATCTTCACGAGCCTCGACGGTCTGACCATTGCCAAGGCTGCCAAGCTGGTAAAGGCGCTGGAGGCCCGTTGGGGCGTATCCGCCGCCGCGCCGGCTGCCGTCGCCATGGCCGCCCCTGCTGCTTCGGGCGATGATGCGCCGGCGGAAAAGACCGCCTTCGACGTCATCCTCAAGGCCGCAGGCAACGCCAAGATCCAGGTGATCAAGGTCGTGCGCGCCATCACGGGTCTGGGCCTCAAGGAGGCCAAGGACCTGGTGGACAACGCCCCGAAGCCGGTCAAGGAAGGCGCCTCCAAGGAGGACGCTGAGAAGCTCAAGAAGGAGCTCACCGACGCCGGCGCCGAGGTCGAGATCAAGTAGTCCGGAGGACGGCATGGGCCCCGGTCCGCTGCCGCCCCTGTCTGGTCGCCGACGAGCCCTGCGGGGCGCGCGGCGACCGGGACTTTAGCCCCAAGAGGGAGCTCGGACTCCTGCATCGGTGCGCATCCACTGCGTGCCGAGGTCCATCGGACATACCTTCGTGGGTTCGAAGTCCATCCCCGAACCATTGCGGTTCGGCTGACTTCTGCGCCTGGGGCCTGCTGGCCTCGGGCGAAGCGACGCGGCTCCGTCAACGGTGTCCCCCTGGCCGAGGGCACCGACAGCTTGGAGCCGCGGGCGTTGCGGCCTGTGACATCCGTCCCGTGGGCAATTAGTCCACGGGCAGCGAGCCCACGGGCCGCGTGCGTCCGGGCTCGGCACTCCGCCTCCCGCGCGCTCCGCGGTCGAGTCCTGTGAAGGAGGCGCCCTATGAGCACCAACGGCGATGGCAACGGCAAGGGCAACGGCAAGGGCAACGGGAAGGGCAAGGGCTCGACCAACGGGAACGGGCTCGGTGCTGGTGCGCGGCACCTCGCGCTCAGCGAGCCGGCCCATCCGGAGCTGCTCCCCATCCGTGAGTTTGGTGGCGAGCGCGCGTTCGAGGTGCCCAACCTCATCCATCTGCAGACGGCCGCGTACGGCGCGTTCCTGCAGGAGGATCAGCCGCCTGAGTACCGCGCCGCGATGGGCCTCGAGGGCGTGCTGCGCGAGGTGTTCCCCATCCAGTCCTACGACGGGACGATGGAGCTGCAGTACCTCGGCTACGAACTGGGCAGCCCGCGCTACACGCCCGACGAGTGCCGGGAGCTCAAGCTGAGCTACGGCCGCCCGTTCAAGATCCGCGTGCGTCTCCAGAAGGAGAGCCCCGTCGAGGAAGACGTCTACCTCGGTGAGATCCCCGTCATGCTCGGCGGTGGCGAGTTCATCGTCAACGGCACTGAGCGCGTCATCGTGACGCAGCTCCACCGCTCGCCGGGCGTCGACTTCTCTGTCGAGACCCACGCTTCTGATCGCAAGCTGCACAGCTGCTGGATCATCCCGGAGCGCGGCAGCTGGATCGAGCTCAACGTCACGAAGAAGGACGTCCTGGCCGTCCGCATCGACCAGTCGGGCAAGTTCCCGGCCACCGGCTTGCTGCGTGCCTTCAACGAGGGCTACTCGACATTCACTGAGATCGTCCGCACGTTCTACGACACACAGCAGGTCTCGCTCGGCTCGCGTAGCTGGAAGAAGAACCTGCTCGGCAAGCAGGCCGCGGCGTGGATCTACGACAAGGAGACCGGCGACGAGATTCTCGACCCCACGAGCGCCGAGAACATCATCACGGACGAGGTCCTGGAGCGCGTGGCCAACAGCCAGATTCGCTCCGTCGTGCTAGAGCGCGTCGTCGATGGCGAGCGCGAGAAGAAGTACGAAGAGGTCTTCGAGCGTGGGCGTGAGAAGTGGAAGTACGGCGTCAAGGAGAGCACCGACGGCGTGATCGAAGTGATCACCGACGTCGAGGATCAGCTGGTCCTGAACACGCTGCGTGATGACACCACGGAGTCCCACGACGAGGCGCTCCTGCGCATCTACGCCCGTCTCCGCCCGGGCAACCCGCCGAAGGTCGAGAAGGCCCGCGAGTTGTTCCTCGAGAAGTTCTCCGATGCCAGTCGCTATCGCCTCGGCCGCGTCGGTCGCTTCCGCCTGAACCGCAAGTTCAAGACGAACCGCCCCGAGGATGAGGAAACCCTCCATCACACGGACCTCGTCAATGCGGTCCGCTACCTCGTGGCCCTGCGCGGCCCGGCCGGCAGTGGCAAGGGCAAGGCGGGGCAGGCACTGCCCTTCAACGGTCAGGTCGCGGTGGACGACATTGACCACCTGGGCAACCGCCGGATTCGCACGATCGCCGAGCTGGCGGCCGACGAAATGCGCAAGGGCTTCCTCAAGCTGCGCCGCACGGCGCAGGAGCGCATGAACATCGAGGATGCTGAGAGCGTGTCTCCGCGCTCGGTCATCAACTCCAAGACCATCTCGTCGGCCATCGACTACTTCTTCGGTCGTGGCGAGCTGTCGCAGGTGGTCGATCAGACCAACCCGCTGTCGCAGCTCAAGCACGAGCGCGGTCTCTCGGCGCTCGGCCCTGGCGGCTTGAACCGCAAGCGCGCTGGCTTCGAGGTGCGTGACGTCCACATCTCGCACTACGGGCGCATCTGCCCGATCGAGACGCCGGAAGGCACGAACATCGGCCTCATCTCGTCGCTGGCGATCTACAGCGGCGTTGACGAGTACGGCTTCCTCGTGACGCCGTATCGCGTCGTGAAGAACGGCGTCGTGACGGAAGAGATCGTTCACCTGCGCGCCGACGAGGAGCTGGACCGCGTCCTGACTCCGGCCGACACCGTCGTGGGCAAGGACAACCGCATCGAGGGCGAGCAGATCCTCGGCCGCAAGAACGACGACTTCCTGCTCGTGAACTCCAAAGACGTGGACTACATGGACGTCAGTCCCATGCAACTCGTCGGCGTTTCTGCGGCGCTGATCCCGTTCCTTGAGCACGATGACGCCAACCGCGCGCTGATGGGCTCCAACATGCAGCGCCAGGCGGTGCCCCTCCTGCGCACGGCGCCGCCGATCGTCGGCACCGGCATGGAGACCATCGTTGCTCAGAACTCCAGCATGGTTGTCACCAGCGCTGAGGCGGGCCGCGTCAACTACGTCGATGCAACCCGCATCGTGGTGGGGGACCGCGAGTACGTCCTGCGCAAGTTCGTGGGCCTGAACGAGCGGACCTGTCAGAACCAGAAGCCCATCGTGGATCTCGGGCAAGAGGTCAAGGCGGGTCAGATCATCGCGGATGGTGCGGCCACGCATCACGGCGAGCTGGCTCTGGGCCGCAACGTACTCGTCGCGTTCATGCCCTGGGATGGCTACAACTACGAGGACGCGATCCTGGTCAGCGAAGGCCTCGTTCGCGATGACGCCTACACGTCGATCCACATCGACATGTACGAGATCGAGATCCGCGAGACCAAGCTGGGTCGCGAGGAGTTCACGAACGACATTCCCAACGTCTCAGAGCGCGCCCTGCGCAACCTCGACGAAGTGGGCATCGTTCGCATCGGTACGCACGTGCATCCCGGCGACATCCTCGTCGGCAAGGTTGCCCCGAAGAGCAAGAGCGAACTCTCCCCCGAGGAGAAGCTGCTGCACGCCATCTTCGGCCGTGCTGGCGAGGACGTGAAGAACGACTCGCTCACCGTGCCGCCGGGCGTCGAGGGCATCATCATCAGCACCAAGAAGTTCAGCCGCAAGGTGAACATCTCGGACGAAGAGCGCGCCGACAACCACGAGCAGATCAAGCACGCGGAGCGTGCGTTCCAGGCTGCGTTCAAGGCGCACCTGGAGAGCCTGCTCGAGGCCATGAACGGCTCGCTCGGACGCAAACTGGTCGATCCGGTCACCCGCAAGCCGTTCTCGGCCGCAGAGGTCGAGGCGCTGCCTGAGCTGCGCGAGGTACGGGATCGCTTGGCGATCGCCATCCGCGGCGCCGGGCTCCGCCCCGACGACGCGTTCCACACCGTTGCGCGCGTGCATTTCCGCGACATCGACGATGCGGAGGCGGTCAAGAACAAGACGGTCAACCGTCTGTCGCGCGGCGACGAGCTGCCCACCGGCGTGCTCGAGGTCGTCAAGATCTACATGGCCACGCGTCGCAACCTCTCCGTGGGCGACAAGATGGCCGGCCGACACGGCAACAAGGGTGTGATTAGCCGCATCCTGCCGATCGAGGACATGCCGTTCCTAGAGGACGGAACGCCCTGTGAGATCGTTCTGAACCCGCTGGGCGTGCCCAGCCGAATGAACGTGGGGCAGATCCTCGAGACCCACCTCGGGTACGCGGCGCGCTTGTTGGGTTGCCGCGTCCGCACGTCGGTCTTCGACGGCGCCACCGAGATGGACATCGAGGCCATGCTCGAGGAGGCGGGCCTGCCGCGCGACGGCAAGGTCACGCTCTATGACGGGCGTACGGGTACGGCGTTCGACCAGAACGTCACCGTGGGCTTCCTCTACATGCTGAAGCTGCACCACCTTGTGGACGAGAAGATCCACGCGCGTGCGACGGGGCCGTACAGCCTCATCACGCAGCAGCCGCTCGGTGGCAAGGCCCGCTTCGGCGGGCAGCGCTTCGGCGAAATGGAGGTGTGGGCGCTCGAGGCGTATGGCGCCGCGCACATCCTCCAGGAGCTTCTGACGGTCAAGTCCGACGACGTGGACGGCCGCATGAAGATCTACGAGTCCATGGTGAAGGGCGAGAACATCCTCGAGGCCGGCACGCCGGTGTCGTTCGAGGTGTTGTGTAACGAGATCCGCGGCCTCGGGCTCAACATCGAGCTCGAGAAGAGCCGCCTGTAGACGCATCGATCGGGAACCCAGAACGACCCGCTAGCTGAGAGGAACACCCATGATCGAGAGCATGTTCAACCGCGTAAATGACTACACGGCGGTGAAGATCACCCTGGCCTCCCCGGAGGTTGTCCGTGGGTGGTCGTACGGCGAGGTGAAGAAGCCTGAGACCATCAACTACCGCACCTACCGGTCGGAGAAGGATGGCCTCTTCTGCGAGAAGATCTTCGGTCCTGAGCGGGACTGGGAATGCTTCTGCGGCAAGTACAAGGGCATCAAGCACAAGGGCATCATCTGCGACCGCTGCGGCGTCAAGGTGACCCACAGCCGCGTGCGCCGCAAGCGCATGGGCCACGTGGCCCTCGCCGCGCCGGTTGTGCACATCTGGTTCTTCAAGGCCATGCCGAGCCGCCTCGGCACCCTGCTGAACATGCGCACATCTGCGCTTGAGCGCGTCGTCTACTTCCAGGACTACGTGGTCGTCGATGGCGGCGATACGCCGCTGAAGACTGGTGAGCTCATCAGCGAGGAGCAGTACCGCGAGGCGCGCCAGCGCTACGGCGACAGCTTCGACGCAGGCATGGGCGCCGAAGCCATCAAGCGGATGCTCGTGGCGATCGACATGGAGAAGCTCTCGCAGGATCTGCGCGCTGAGCTTGAGACCACCCGCTCCAAGCAGAAGAGCAAGGACCTCCTGAAGCGTCTGCGTACGGTCGAGGCCTTGCGCGACTCGGGCAACAAGCCCGAGTGGATGGTGCTCGATGCCGTTCCGGTGATCCCGCCGGATCTACGCCCGCTCGTGCTGCTCGACTCAGGCAACTTCGCTACGTCGGACCTGAACGACCTCTATCGCCGGTTGATCAACCGCAACAACCGCCTCAAGAAGCTGCTCGACCTCAACGCTCCTGAGGTCATCATCCGCAACGAGAAGCGCATGTTGCAGCAGTCGGTCGATGCGTTGTTCGACAACGCACGCTGCCGTCGCAGCGTGCTCGGTTCCAGCAACCGACCCCTGAAGTCCCTGACCGACATGATCAAGGGCAAGCAGGGCCGGTTCCGTGAGAACCTGCTCGGCAAGCGCGTTGATTACAGCGCCCGTTCGGTGATCGTCGTCGGACCGGACCTCAAGCTGCACCAGTGCGGCCTACCGAAGAAGATCGCCCTCGAGCTGTACCAGCCCTTCATCATCCGGCGCCTCAAGGAACTCGGCTACGCGGACACGATCAAGTCCGCGAAGAAGATGCTCGAGCGCAAGGATGAAGAGGTCTGGGACATCCTCGAGGAGGTCACGCGCGAGCATCCCGTGATGCTGAACCGTGCGCCCACGCTACACCGCATGGGTATCCAGGCCTTCGAGCCGACCCTCATTGAGGGCAACGCCATTCGCCTGCACCCCCTCGTTTGCACCGGCTTCAACGCCGATTTCGATGGCGATCAGATGGCAGTTCACCTGCCGCTGTCGTACGAGGCGCAGATCGAAGCGACCACGTTGATGCTGTCGACCAACAACATCTTCTCGCCCGCGCACGGCGGTCCGTTGATTGCGCCTTCGCAGGACATTGTCCTGGGCATCTACTACTTGACGGTGAACTTCCCCCGAGAGCAGGCGAAGGTGCCGACGTGCACGCATAAGGAGGAGGTCTTCCTCGGCTACGCGGTGGGCAAGTTCCACATCCACGACAAGGTCAAGTTGCGCCTCGACGAGGGCACGAGTGCCGCCGTGGAGCCTGGCAAGTGGGAGGCCGCAGGCCTCATCGAGACGACCGTCGGTCGCGTGTTGTTCAACGACATCCTGCCGTACGGCATGCCCTTCTACAACTACACGTTGAACAAGAAGAAGATCGGCGGCTTGATCAGCGATTGCTTCAAGCTGCTCGGCAAGGGCACGACCCTGCGGCTCCTCGATGACATTAAGGACGTCGGCTACAAGTCGGCCACGCGCGCGGGTCTTTCGTTCGCGAAGAACGACATGCGCGTGCCGGTCGAGAAGGAGGAGATCCTCACGCGAGCGGAGGCTGAGGTCACAGAGATCGAGGGGCACCTCAAGCGCGGTGAAATCACGCGCGGCGAGCGCTACTCGAAGATCATCGACACGTGGACCCGCGCCCGCGAGGAAGTGGGCCGGGTGATGATGAAGGCGCTCGAAAGTGACGAGCGCGACGGTGTTCCGTACCTGAACCCGATCTTCGCGATGGCCGATTCCGGCGCGCGTGGCTCGGTGGAGCAGATCCGCCAGCTGGCGGGTATGCGCGGTTTGATGGCCAAGCCTTCGGGCAAGATCATCGAGACGCCCATTAAGTCGAACTTCCGTGAGGGCCTGCACGTCCTCGAGTACTTCAGCTCGACGCACGGTGCCCGCAAGGGCCTGGCGGACACGGCGCTGAAGACGGCGGACTCAGGCTACCTGACGCGCAAACTGTCTGACGTCGCTCAGAACGTCGTCGTCGGTACGCACGACTGCGGCACGCTGAACGGCGTCAGCAAGGGCGTCATCTACAAGGGCGACAAGCTTGAGGTGTCGCTCGCGCAGGCCATTCACGGACGCGTTGCGCGCGACACCATCATCGACGTCGTGACCGACGAGGTGGTGGTCCGCGAGAGCGAGGTCGTCACGGAAGAGATCGCACGCCGCATCGAGTCGATGGGGTACGAGAAGGTCCGCGTCCGTTCGCCGCTTACGTGTGAGGCCGCCACCGGCCTGTGCCAGCTGTGCTACGGCATGGATCTGTCCCGCGGTCGGCTGGTCGAGTTGGGTCTCGCGGTGGGCATCATCGCGGCCCAGTCGATCGGTGAGCCGGGCACGCAGCTCACGATGCGTACGTTCCATATCGGTGGCACGGCCACAAAGGGCGTGGAAGAGTCGGAGGTCCGCGCGACGAGCTCGGGCAAGATCCGCTTCCTGGAACTGACCCTGGCGAAGCGCACCAAGGGTGGCGAGTCGATTGCGATCAACCGCAACGGCGAGATCATGCTCTTGGACAGCCGCGATCGCGAGCTGGACCGCTTCGTGGTGCCCCTGGGCGGCTTGGTCAAGGTCGAGGACGGCGAGACCGTCCGCGAAAAGAAGGTCCTCTTCACGTGGGACCCGTTCAACGTGCCGATCATGGCGGAGCGCGACGGCGTGGTTCGCTTCGACGACATCGTCGAGAACAAGACCATGCGCGAAGAGGTGGACCCCGGCTCGGGCGTGCGCCGCTACGTGATCATGGAGCACAAGGGCGACCTGCACCCGCAGATCATCATCGAGGACGACAAGGGTACGCCGATCGCGCTGTATCCGATTCCCGAGCGTGCTCACCTCGAGGTGATGCCGGGTGCCAAGGTGGCGGCAGGCGACATGCTGGCCAAGACGCCGCGTGAGATCACCGGTACCCAGGACATCGTGGGCGGCTTGCCGCGCGTGACTGAGGTGTACGAGGCACGGCGCCCGAAGGAGCCGGCGACCCTCTCTGAGATCGACGGCGTCGTCGAGCTCGGTGAGAAGCGCCGCGGCAAGCGCACCATTGTCATCCGCTCTGAGGGTGGCCAGGAGGTCGAGCACCTCGTGCCCCACGGCAAGCACCTGCGTGTCCACTCAGGCGATCGCGTGCGCGCCGGCGACTCGCTGGTGGATGGGCCGCTCGTGCCCCACGACATCCTGCGCATCAGCGGGGTGGAGGCTCTTCAGGACTATCTGTTGGGCGAGGCCCAGAACGTCTATCGGAGCCAGAACGTCACGATCGACGACAAGCACCACGAGGTGATCATCTCGCAGATGCTGCGCAAGGTGAAAGTGGAGGACCCCGGCGACACGGACATGCTGCCGGGCGCCGTGGTGGACAAGTTCCGCTTCCGCCGCAAGAACACGCGCGTGATCGAGGCCGGCGGCAAGCCCGCGCGGGCTGAGCCGCTGCTCCTTGGCATCACCAAGGCGTCGCTGCAGAGCGAGTCGTTCATCTCAGCCGCGTCGTTCCAGGAGACCACGAAGGTGCTCACGCAGGCGGCTCTGGCCGGCCGTGTTGATCACCTCCTCGGCCTCAAGGAGAACGTGATCCTGGGTCACCTGATCCCGGCCGGTACGGGCTTCCGTTCGTACCTCGCGACTCGGGTCCAGAAGAACATCCCGCTGGAGGAGTCGGTCGCCGGCTTCGCGGAGATGCCTGAGGATCTCGAGGCGCTTCAGGAACTGAAGGATCTGCTCGGTGGGGGCGACCTCAGCGAGCCCTCCCCCGCATCGGGCGACGAACTCACGAGTTAGTAGCGATCCCGAGGCTGCAAGGCGCCCTCGCCCCCTCCCAGGGGGCGGGACGGGCCTACTTTTCGAAATCTACCCGGGTTCGGTAGCGACCGCGTTTGCGCGGCCGGTGCCCCTGGGTACTCTTTCGGGCTGCCCCCCAAAAGGGGTTAGTCCATCCCCGGTACCCCACGAGCAAGAGACCACATGCCCACGATCAACCAGCTGGTCCGCAAGGGCCGCAAGAAGATCCGCCGGAAGAGCAAGTCGCCGGTGCTGGAGGGCTGCCCGCAGAAGCGCGGTGTGTGCCTCTCGGTCAAGACCCAGACGCCGAAGAAGCCGAACTCCGCGTTGCGCAAGATCGCGCGCGTCCGGCTCTCGAACAACCGCGAGGTCACGGCGTACATCCCGGGTGAGGGTCACAACCTTCAGGAGCACAGCATCGTGCTCATCCGCGGTGGCCGCGTCCGCGACCTTCCGGGCGTTCGCTATCACATCATCCGCGGCACGCTGGACACAGCGGGCGTGGACGGCCGCAAGCAGCAGCGGTCGAAGTACGGACAGAAGAAGGGTAAGTAGGCTATGGCCGGCAAGTACTACCGTAGCTTCGAGCACCTTCTCCGCCCCGACCCGGTCTACAAGAGCCCGGACGTTGCGAAGTTCATCTCCTGCGTCATGCGGGACGGCAAGCGCAGCACCGCCGAGCGCATCTTCTACGATGCCCTCAAGATCATTGAGCAGCGCGTCTCCGAGCGCGAGCCGGTTGAGGTGTTCCACCAGGCTGTGGACAACGTCAAGCCGATGGTCGAGGTGCGCAGCAAGCGCATCGGCGGCGCCAACTACCAGGTCCCCGTCGAGGTGAACGCGAAGCGTCGCCGTACCCTCGCCTATCGCTGGTTGCTCGAGGCCGCTCGCGGTCGTCGTGGCCGCCCGATGCACGTCTCGCTCGCCGATGAGCTCGTCGCCGCCTACAACAAGGAGGGCGGGGCGATCCTCAAGCGCGAGAACGCGCACAAGCAGGCCGAGGCCAATAAGGCCTTCGCCCACTTCGCCTTCTGATCTGGGGTCCCAGGACGGGTCGGCGCTTTGTCGCCCGCGTCCTCGCGTGGAAGCCCACGCGTCGTCCTCGGCTCCGCGCGGCGCCTCCGTCCTGGAACCCCAGATGCGGGTGGGGGCGTGCGGCGGCTAGGACGCACGCGGGTTGGCAGGATCGGGTTGCGCCCCCAGGTTGGCCGGCCGCGCCGCGCTGCGCGCGCCTCGGCCTCGCCGTCTGGGACGCACGCGGGTTGGCCGGGTCGGGTGGTAGCCCTTAGGTTGGCCGGCCGCGCCGCGCTACGCGCGCCACCGCCTCGGGAGTCAGCTGCACAGTAGGTCAGCAACACAGTGCGGGAGCTTCCCCGGGTGCGCGCGCTGCGGCGGCGATGCGCGCGGTGGGGAGCGGACGGTATGCTCGCCCCCCGCATCGGAGCCGTCATGCCAGAGAAGAGATCATCCGCGCGCCTCCAGAAGGTCAGAAACTTCGGGGTCTGCGCGCACATCGACGCCGGCAAGACGACCACCACCGAGCGCATCCTCTTCTACTCCGGCAAAGAACACGCCATGGGCGAAGTCCACGAGGGCGCCGCCACCATGGACTACCTCGTCGAAGAGCAAGAGCGCGGCATCACCATCACGGCCGCCGCCACCACCATCGCCTGGGATGGCCACACCCTTAACCTCATCGATACCCCCGGCCACGTCGATTTCACCGCCGAAGTCGAACGTTCCCTGCGCGTCCTCGACGGTGCCGTCGTCGTCTTTGATGGCGTCCATGGCGTCGAAGCGCAGTCTGAGACCGTTTGGCGCCAAGCCGCCCGATACGAAGTCCCGCGCATCTGCTTCGTGAACAAGATGGACCGCGGTGGGGCGGACTACGACGCGGCGATCCAGTCGATTCGCGATCGGCTCGGTGCAGTCACCGTCCCTCTGACCGTGCCCGTCGGTGCCGCCGATACGTTTCGCGGCGTCGTCGACCTCGTCGCTATGGAGATGCTCACCTTCGAGGGCGACCAGGGCGCTGACGTCGTGCGTCAGGCCATCCCTGCCGACCTGCTCGATGAAATGGAGATCCGCCGCTTCGAGCTCGTCGAAGGTGTCGCCGATCACGACGATGAGCTGGCCGAGCTGTTTCTCGAAGGAGGCAGCATTCCGGCCGACGCGCTGCACGCCGCGCTCCGGCGGGCCGTACTTGCTCGCAGCCTGCATCCGGTGCTGGCAGGCGCCGCACTGCGCAATGCCGGCGTACAGCCGGTGCTCGACGCCATCGTGCGGTATCTGCCCAGCCCGCTTGATCGAGGCGCCATTGTCGCGAAGCGGCCCGAAGATCCCGATCAGCGTGTCGCGGTCGAGCCTGATGATGACGCGCCGCTCTGCGCCCTCGCCTTCAAGATCCTGTCCGACACGCACGGTGACCTCACGTTCGTGCGCGTCTACGCCGGCACACTCAGGCAGGGCAAGGGTGTCTACAACCCGAGGCTGGGCCGCCACGAGCGCGCGATGCGCCTGCTGCGAATGCACGCCGGAGATCGCGAGCAGCTCGACAGCGCCGGCACCGGGGACATCGTCGCAGTCACCGGTTTCAAGGAGACCGCGACGGGCGACACGCTCTGCGACAAGGAGCACCCGCTCGTCCTTGAGTCCATCCGGTTCCCCGAGCCCGTGATCTCGATGGCCATCGAGCCGCGCAGCACCGCCGACAAGGATCGCCTCGAGGAGTGTCTCGGGCGCCTCGCGCGCGAGGACCCGACCTTCCGGGTTTCGACAGACCCGGAGACCGGGCAGCTCCTGATCGCGGGTATGGGCGAGCTGCACCTCGAAGTGCTCAAGAACCGCCTGCTGCGGGACTTCCGGATCGAGGCCAACGTTGGCAAGCCGCGTGTGTCCCACCGCCAGACCGTGCGCGGACCGGGCCGGGCGACCTACACGTTCCAGCGGTTGATCGCGGGGATCGAGCAAGTCGCCACCGTCGAGATCGAGGTCCGACCCGGCGAGCCGGGCTCCGGGGTCACGTTCGAGAACCGCTGCCCCCCGGAGTTGGTCAGCCGCGCCTTTGCGCTCTCCACGGAGGAGGGGGCCCGCTTCTCCGCGGACGGCGGCTTGGGCATGGGCTTCCCGGTCATCGACGTGCAGGCCACGCTCGTCGGCGGGCGGATGCACGAGACGGACTCCACGCCGACCGCCTTCCAGGCGGCCGGGGGCGAGGGCTTCGGAGCCGCCTGCGAGGCGGGCGGGCTGGTTATCCTCGAGCCGGTGATGCGCTTCGAAGTGACCACTCCAGTCGACTTCGTTGGCCCGATCAGCTCGGATCTGGTCCGCCGCGGGGCCCTGCTCGAGGGCGACGAGGTCCGAGGGGACCTCCGGGCCATCCGCGGAACCGTCGCCCTGAACCAGATGTTCGGCTATTCGACGGCTGTCCGGAGCCTCTCCCAGGGGCGGGCGAGCTACTCCATGGAGCCGGCAGGATTCCGCGAGGTGCCCCCGGACGAGCGCCGTCGGCTCACCTTCGAGGACTAGGCGCGCCCCGAACTCCGTCCGCCCACGACGCGGCGGACGCCAGAGCCCGCTTTTCCCGACGAGCGCTCTGAATCGGTGCGAGCGGCCTGGGCCGCAGGGCTAACATCCCGGGCTTCCGCAGCACGTCCTCGTTGCGTGCCCCATGAGGGGCAGACCTCCGGGGATTTAGGTCGCCGGGCTTGGCCCGAGGCCGCGGTGCGGAGCGTATCCCCGAAGGGATCGATCGGAACGACGACGGACAGTGTCCGTCCCGCCCGAACGACCCAGGAAGTCCAACCGTCCATGAGCAGCATGAGCAACATCAAGATCCGGATGGAGTCGTACGACCACGAGGCCCTCGATAAGAGTGCCGCGGAGCTGGTCGATACGGCCAAGCGCACGGGTGCACGCGTGCGGGGCCCGGTGCCCTTGCCCACGCGCATCGAGCGCTACACGGTTCTGCGCTCGCCTCACATCGACAAGAAGTCGCGTGAGCAGTTCGAGATCCGCACCCACAAGCGGATCATGTTCATCTCGGACTACAGCCCCAAAACAGTTGATTCCATCTCCAAGCTAAACCTGCCCGCGGGCGTCGACATTCGCATCAAGGTCTAACGGAGCGCGCATCAAGGTCTGACGGAACGCGCATCAAGGTCTGACGGAACGCGGGGAGGAGAGAACATCATGGCAACGATCAAGACGCTGCAGAACGGGACCGTAGGCGAGTCCCAGGTCGACGACGCCACGTTTAACTTCGGCGAGCGTATGAACCCGGTCGTCCTGCGCGACGCCGTGATCATGTACGAGGCGAACAAGCGCCAGGGGACCGTCAACACCCTGACCCGTCGCTTCGTCAACGGCACGCACAAGAAGAGCGTCAAGCAGAAGCACACCGGTGGCGCCCGTCACGGTGACCGCAAGGCGCCGCTGTTCCGCGGCGGTGGCGTGGCTCACGGCCCGCACCCGCGCGACCACGGCTGGCAGATGCCCCGTCGCGCCCTCAAGCGCGCGCTTCAGATCGCTCTCGCCGGCAAGCTCCGCGACGGCCAGGTGTCTACCTGGGCTGGCGCTGAGTTCTCGTCGCCGAACACGAAGAGCGCCATGGCCGCGCTGACCGCCCTCGGCGTCGAGGGCAGTGCCCTGGTCGTGGCACCGGGCGTGGTTGACCGCAACCTGCTCCTCTCGGTTCGTAACCTGCGCCGCGTGCGTGCGTTGCCTGCCACCGAGGTGTCGGCCTACGACGTCGTGTTCCATCGCAACCTCGTGCTGCTTGACGGCGCGCTGGAGGCGCTGGTCGGACGCGTCGCGTACCCGGACGCCTCGGCGTCGGAAGGGAATGAGTAATGCGCGCCAAGACGCCCCAAGAGATCGTGATTCGCCCGCTCATCACCGAGAAGACGTTGCGTCTTGCGGAGCGCGAGCGGTCCTACACATTCCAGGTGCTGCGCGTAGCGAACAAGGTGCAGGTCCGTGAGGCCATCGAGAGCCTCTTCCGGGTCAAGGTCACCGCCGTGCGCACGCTCAACCAGGTCGGAAAGTTCCGCCGGATGGGCCGCAGCTTCGGCTCGACGCAGAACTGGAAGAAGGCCGTCGTGACGGTCAAGGAGGGCGACGCGATCGAGTTCTATTGATCTCGAGCGTGTAGCCAACGGAAGGTTCAGTTATGCCCATTCGTCGCGTAAAGCCCATCACCAACGGTCAGCGAGGCCTCTCGTATCTCGATACGAGCGACCTCACGAAGAAGCGGCCCGAGAAGCGTCTCGTCAAGGGACTGCGCAAGACCGGCGGCCGCAACAACAACGGCCGCGTCACCACCCGTCACCGCGGTGGCGGCGCGAAGCGCCTGTATCGCAAAGTCGACTTCCGACGTTCGGACAAGGACGGCGTCCCCGCCCGCGTTGCGGCCCTCGAGTACGATCCCAACCGCAACGCCCGCCTGCACCTGCTGGTGTACGCCGACGGCGAGAAGCGCTACGTCATCGCGGCGAACGCTGTGCAAGTAGGGCAGACGGTTATGAGCGGGCCGACCGCTGAGCCCAAGCCGGGCAACAATCTCCGTTTGCGCAACATTCCCGTCGGTCTCTGGGTGCACGCCGTGGAGCTCATCCCCGGTCGCGGCGCGCAGATGGCCCGCAGTGCTGGCGGCTACGCGATCCTCAGCGCCAAGGAGGGCGATCTCGCCCTGCTGACCTTGCCCTCGGGTGAGATGCGGCGCGTCAACATCGAGTGCCGCGCCACGATCGGCCAGGTCGGCAACCTCGACCAGAGCCTGGTCAAGATCGGCAAGGCCGGCCGCAACCGCCACAAGGGTCGTCGTCCGACGGTCCGTGGCTCCGCCATGAACCCCGTCGCCCACCCCATGGGCGGCGGTGAGGGACGCCGCTCCGGCGGTCGTCACCCGCGCTCCAAGTGGGGCAAGCCGTCAAAGGGCGGCAACACCCGCCAGAAGCGAAAGACCTCGTCCCGATTCATCGTCCGCGGCCGCAAGCGCGGCAAGCAGGTCGGCAAGTAGTCCGGCCGGTAGGCAGTTAGGAGCGATTCGATGAGCCGCAGTCTCAAGAAGGGTCCCTTTGTCGACGAACGCCTTTACGGGCGCGTCGAGAAGATGACGGCCGAGGGCCGCAAGGACCCGCTCAAGACCTGGTCGCGTCGTTGCGACATTGCGCCGGAGTTCGTGGGCCATACCTTCATGGTCCACAACGGCAAGACCTTCATCCGTGTGTATGTCACGGAGGACATGGTCGGCCACAAGCTGGGCGAGTTCGCTCCCACGCGGCTGTTCCGCGGCCACTCGGGAAGCAAGAGCTAGTCATGGCCAAGAAGAAGAAAATCGCCTTCGGCAAGACGTTCCACGCGATTCATCGCCAGGCTCGGATCAGCCCGTACAAGGCCCGGCCGGTGATGGATCTCATCCGTGGCAAGGGCGTCGACGCGGCGCTCGACATCGTCGAGTGGGAGCCCCGTCGGGCCTCCACCATGATCCGCAAGGTTCTGCGCTCAGCGCTCGCCAACGCATCCAACGACCTGGACGTCGATCTCAAGTCGCTCGTCGTCGTGGACGCGCGTGTCGATGGAGCGGGTCTGCTCAACGGTCGCCGGCGCTACATGCCGCGCGCTATGGGCCGGGCCTTCCCGATCCTCAAGCGCACGAGCCACATCAGCATCACGCTCGCGGAGCCGCTCACGGCCACCGCGGGGGCGAAGGAGTAGACTCGTGGGTCAGAAGACGCATCCCATCGGCTACCGCACCGGCGTGTACCTGGACTGGAAGTCCCGGTGGTACGCCCCGAAGAAGGACTTCGCTCGTCTCCTCATGGAGGACCGGGCCATCAGGAACTTCATCAACAAGGAGTTCTACGGCGCCGGCATTCCCCTGATTGAGATCGAGCGCAAGGCCGACGCTCTGCGCGTGATCGTCCACACCGCGAAGCCGGGAGTCCTGATCGGCCGCAAGGGTGTCAAGGCCGAGGAATTGAAGAAGCGCATCGAGGGCGTCACCGGTCACCGGGTCGGCCTCGACATCGTCGAGATCCCGCGCCCTGAGTTGGACGCGACCCTGGTCGCCCAGAGCGTGGCTGAGCAGCTCATGAAGCGCGCCGCTTATCGCCGGACGCTCAAGCGCTCCATCCAGCAGACGATGGAGCGTGGCGCCAAGGGCGTGAAGATCATCATCGCGGGTCGCCTCGGCGGCGTCGAGATCGCCCGAACTGAGAAGCAGACGCAGGGGTCGATTCCCCTTAGCACGCTCAAGGCCAACATCAGCTACGGCATGGCCGAAGCGCGGACCACGTACGGCGTCATCGGCGTCAAGTGCTGGGTCTACATCGGCACCATCGCCAAGGCTGAGCCCAAGGCGCAGGCGGAGGTGCTCTAACATGTTGATGCCCAAGCGAGTTAAGTGGCGCAAGCAGCAGCGTGGCAAGATCAAGGGCAACGCGAGCCGCGGCAATCGTGTCGCGTTCGGCGAGTACGGCCTGCAGGCCATGGATCTGGGTTGGATTCCGTCCAACGTCATCGAGGCTGGCCGCGTGGCCGCCGTTCGAGGCGCTCCCGATGGCCGCGTCTACATCCGCATTTTCCCGCACAAGTCCGTGAGCTCGACGCCGGAAGAGACCCGAATGGGTACCGGTAAGGGCGAGCCCGACTACTGGGCGGCCGTCGTCAAGCCCGGCACGATCCTGTTCGAGATCGGTGGGGGCGTCGATGAGGAAACTGCGAAGAAGGCCTTGAACAAGGTCGCTCACAAGATGCCGATCCGTTGCCGGTTCGTGCGCAAGGAGGCGGTCCGATGAGGCCCCGCGATATCCGTCGCCGCGAGGTGAGCGATCTCAGCCAGGAACTCGTGCGTCTGCGCGAGGAGATGTTCCATCAGCGGTTCCGTGGTCAGAGCGAGGAGAAGGTGGATCGAGGCTTGGTGCGGAAGCACCGCCGCGACATCGCCCGTATCCACACCGTCCTGCGCGAGCGCTCGCTCGGCATCAACAAGGACCTCGAGGCAGAGGCCGGGAGGGGTAAGTAGTCATGTCGTCCGAACGAGGTCAGCGCCGAGTTGTTACCGGTCGAGTCGTCTCCGACAAGATGGAGAAGACGATCACGGTCCGTGAGGATCGTCTCGTCAAGCATCCGCTGTACGGGAAGTACGTCCGCCGTGCGACCACCTACAAGGCACACGATGAGGCCGGCACCGCCCACACGGGCGACGTTGTCGAGATCACGCCGTGCCGTCCCCTGAGCAAGACCAAGAGCTGGCGGTTGGTGCGCGTCGTGCGCGCTGGCAGCCTGGCTGGTGAAGGCTAGGAGCCGCCATGATTCAGCTCCGTACATGGTTGGATGTTGCCGACAACTCCGGTGCCAAGCGCTGCCATGCGATCAAGGTCCTGGGGCGCGGTAACAAGAAGACCGCCGAGATCGGTGACATCGTTGTCGCCGCGGTGCGCAAGGCGATCCCGTCTTCGCCCGTGAAGCCCGGAACCGTCATCCGCGGCGTGGTGGTGCGCACTCGCGCCCCTCACCGCCGCAGCGATGGCACCTACGTTCGGTTTGACTCGAACGCGATCGTGCTGATCAACGATGACAAGAGCCCGAAGGGGACCCGCGTCTTCGGCGCCGTCGCGCGTGAGCTGCGGCGCAAGGGTTTTACGAAGATCGTGAACCTCGCACAGGAGGTGGTGTGATGGCCGAGCGCATCCGCGAGGGCGACATCGTCGCCGTCGTTTCCGGTGACTCGCGGGGCAAGCGTGGACGCGTGCTGCGCGTGCTGCCCGACAAGAACCGCGTGGTCGTGGAGGGCGTGAACCTCGTGTTCAAGCACCTCCGCAAGAGCCAGCAGCATCCCCAGGGTGGCCGCATTCGTCGCGAGGCGCCGGTGCACGTGAGCAACGTGATGCCGATCGACCCCGAGACCAACCGCCCGACCCGCGTGAAGTCTGCTGACAAGGATGGTCGGCGCATTCGCGTCGGCGTCCGCAGTGGTGCCGAAGTCGGCGCGTCGGTCAAGAAGGCCGCCGCCGGCGGCAAGAAGGAGGACTAGTCATGGCTCGCCTGCGTGGCCAGTACTTCAATGAGATCCGACCCAAGCTCAAGGAGCAGCTCGGGATCTCCAACGACCACGCTGCACCTCGTCTGCAGAAGATCACCCTCTCCTGCGGTGTGGGCGCGGCAAAGGACAACAAGAAGCTCCTCGAGTACGCCATCGGCATCCTCGAGCGCGTGTCGGGCCAGAAGGCCGTTGCGACGCGCGCCCGCAAGTCGATCGCGCAGTTCCGACTGCGCCAGGGCATGCTCGTCGGGGCCCGCGTCACCCTGCGTGGCGCTCGCATGTACGAGTTCCTGGACCGCTTCGTCAACGTCGTGGCGCCTCGTATCCGTGACTTCCGCGGTCTCAAGCGGAAGTTCGATGGGTCGGGCAACTACAGCGTTGGCCTGTCAGAGCAGTCCGTGTTCCCGGAGGTCGAGGGCGAGTTGCTCGAGAACCCCCAGGGGATGAATATCACCTTCACCATTCGCAGTCGGTCGGACGAGCACAGCTACGCCCTCTTGGAAGCGTACGGGTTCCCCTTCCGCCGCGAGGAGGTTGTGACCGTTGGCTAAGAAGTGCCTCATCATCAAGTCGAAAGCGAAGCCGAAGTTCAGCACGCGTGCCTACACGCGCTGCCAGTTCTGCGGCCGACCCCGCGCTGTGTACCGCAAGTTCGGAATCTGCCGTATCTGCTTCAGGCAGATAGCCCTCAAGGGCGAGATTCCGGGCATGCGGAAGGCATCCTGGTAGGAGGTCGATCATGGCGTTAAACGATACCTGTGCCGACATGCTGACTCGGATCCGGAACGGCTTGGCCGTCAACCGGCAGACCGTGGACGTGATTGCGTCCCGCCTGAACCGAGCCGTGGCCGGCGTTCTGGAGCGCGAGGGCTTCATCCACGGCGTGCGTGATATTCACGACCGCCGCGGACACGACGCTCTTCGCATCATGCTCAAGTACGACCACGACGGTGATCCCGTGATCAGCAAGATTGGGCGCATCTCGCGTCCGGGCTGCCGGGTCTATCGTGGCGTGCGGGAGCTTCCCCGTGTCCTGAACGGGCTGGGCATTTCGGTGCTGAGCACGTCCCGTGGCGTCATGTCGGATCGCGAGGCCCGCACTGCCGGAGTCGGTGGTGAGGTCCTGTGCGAGATCTGGTAGCCGTCGGGTAGTAGCGAGGAGGGTGCCAAGATGTCCCGTATCGGAAAAGTACCGATTGCCATCCCGAGCGGCGTGGAAACGTCGATCGAGGGCAACCGCGTCAAGGTCAAGGGCCCGAAGGGCGAGTTGTCGCGTCAGTTGACCGGAGGCGTGACCGTCTCGGTTGACGCCGGCGTCCTTACGCTGGAACGCCCGGGCGATGACGCCAAGAGCAAGGCGCTGCATGGCCTCTATCGCTCGCTCCTGCAGGGGATGATCGAGGGCGTCGAGAAGGGCTTTGAGCGTCGACTTGAAGTCGTGGGCGTCTCGTACGGCGCGACCGTCGAGGGCAGCCGCTTGCGTCTGCAGGTTGGCTACAGCCACCCCGTCTACTTGAACATTCCGAAGACGCTCAAGGTCGAGTGCCCGAGCAACACGCTGGTGGTGATCCAGGGCTGCGACAAGCAACTGGTTGGTGAGTTCGCGGCGCGTGCGCGCAAGGTTCGCCCCCCGGAGCCCTACAAGGGCAAGGGTGTGCGCTACGTCGGCGAGCAGGTCACCCTGAAGGCTGGCAAGTCCTTCGTGGGTGCGGAGAAGTAACGATGGATCGCCTCAAGCGAATGACCCACCGGAAGCGCACCCGCGCGTTCCGCGTACGCAAGAAGGTGCGGGGAACCGCCGAGCGGCCCCGCCTCTCCGTGCACCGCACGGGCAAGCACATCTACGCACAGATGATCGACGACGATCAGGGCCTCACGCTCTGCGCCGTCTCGTCCATCTCGCTCAAGTTGCCGTACGGTGGCAACGTGGCGGCGGCCAAACAGGTCGGCGCCGAACTCGGTCGTCTGGCTGGCGAGCGCAAGTTGGCGCTCGCGGGCTTCGACCGCGGCATGTGTCGTTACCACGGTCGCGTCAAGGCGCTTGCGGACGCTGTCCGCGCCGCCGGCGTGAAGTTCTAGGTCCGGGAGTCAAGTAGATGCGCCACGAGATCAACTACATCGACCCTGAGGGCTTGGACCTCAAAGACGAGGTCGTGCAGATCAACCGCACGGCCAAGGTCATGAAGGGCGGCCGCCGATTCGGCTTCAGCGCTCTCGTGGTCGTCGGCGACGGCCGTGGGGCCGTCGGCTTGGGATTCGGCAAGGCGCGTGAAGTGCCGCCGTCCGTCGAGAAGGGCGTCACGGACGCCAAGAAGCAACTCATTCGCGTGCCTCTCAAGGGCACGACGGTACCGCACGCGGTCGTCGCTCGTTTCCGTTCGAGCGTGGTCAAGATCATGCCCGCGGCGCCCGGCACGGGCATCATCGCCGGCGCCTCGGTGCGCAAGGTCCTCGAGGCCGCAGGCGTCAAGGACGTCCTCACCAAGGCCATGGGTAGCAAGAATCCGATGAATCTCGCGAAGGCCACCCTCGTTGGCCTGACGGGAATGAAGACCCGGCGTGAGATCGCCGCGCGTCGCGGAGTGGAGCTCTAATGAACCTCGACGACGTCAAGAAGATCAAGGTCAAGCGCGGCAAGAAGCACCGTGTTGGCCGTGGTTCTGGCTCCGGCTGGGGTAAGACCGCCGGTCGCGGTAACAAGGGTGCGGGGCAGCGCTCCGGCACCTCGTTCCGTCTGCGTTTCGAGGGCGGCCAGATGCCGCTCTATCGCCGTCTCCCCAAGAAGGGGTTCACGAACGCGCGGTTCTCCGTAGACCTGCACGTCGTCAACGTGGGCAGTTTGGAGAAGGTGTTCGAGGCCGGCGCGAAGGTCGACCTCGACACGCTCAAGAAGGTCGGCTTGGCTCCGAAGCGGGCGAAGTACCTGAAGATTCTCGGGTTCGGGGATCTCTCCAAGAAGCTGGCGATCGTCGCGAACGCGACGAGCGACGGAGCCCGCACCAAGATCGAGGGCGCGGGCGGCAGCATTGAGTTGCACCCGACCAGCACGGAGATGCGTCCGAAGTTCGTCAAGAAGGGCGCCGCCGGCGCCCCGAGCCGCGAGGCCTAGCGCGTGATCGGCAACATCACCAACCTGTTTCGCGTTCCGGAGATCCGGCGGCGCCTAGGCATTACGCTCGGGTTCCTCCTGCTGTACCGGATCGGCTGGAACATTCCGATTCCGGGCGTGGACCTCGACGTGGTCCGCGCCATCGCCGGCGGCGACGACGAGGGCAACGCGTTCACTGCCCTCTTCAGCGTCATCTCAGGCGGTGGTCTGTACTCCTGCGCGCTGTTCAGCCTGGGCATCATGCCTTACATCAGCGCGAGCATCATCTTCAGCCTGCTGACGAAGGTGGTCCCCGCGCTGGAGGCAGTCGCCAAGGAAGGCGCGTCGGGCCAGCGGAAGATCAACCAGTGGACCCGCTTGGCCACGGTGCCGCTCGCGATGATGCAGGCCATCATCCTGGTGGCGAACATCTACAAGCAGCCCTACGGTGGCGGTCCACCTCTGCTGCCAGACGGCTTCATGCTCACTCTGGGGGCCATCCTGACCCTCACGGCTGGCACTGTGTTCCTGATGTGGGTTGGTGAGCAGATCACTGAGTACGGCGTCGGCAACGGCATCTCGCTGCTGATTATGGCCGGCATCATCGCGCGTGTGCCTGAGGCCATTGTGCGCTTGGTGCAGACCCAGCAGGGCGGCTTCCTGCCGTTCACCCTCCTGGTGCTCTTCTTGCTAATCGTCGTGGTCGTGGTGTTCATCACCAAGGGCACTCGAAAAATCCCAGTTCAGTACGCCAAGCTGACCCGTGGTCGTCGTGTGTACGGCGGGCAGAAGCACTTCCTGCCGATCAAGGTGAACCAGGCGGGCGTCATGCCCGTGATCTTCGCCTCGGCGCTGCTGTCCTTCCCGCAGCTCCTGGGCAGCGCGCTGAATTGGAAGTGGCTGGGGGACGCGTTCCTTCCGACCGCCTGGTGGTACACCACCATGACCATCGTCCTGATCTTCTTCTTCAGCTACTTCTGGAACTCGCTGATGTTCAACCCGGTCGAGATGGCCAAGAACATGAAGGAGAGCGGCTCCTTCATCCCTGGCATCCGTCCTGGCAAGAAGACCGCCGAGTTCCTTCAGAGCGTGATGACGCGCATCACCTTGGCGGGCGCGACGTTCCTCGCCTTGATCGCCATCATTCCGCAGCAGGCGGCGACCATGATCTCCAAGGAGGTCCCGATCACCGTGGCCTACTTCCTGGGCGGCACCTCGATCCTGATCGTGGTCAGCGTCGCGCTCGACCTCGTGGACAAGCTCAACAGTGCGCTCCTCATGCGCAACCAGGGCGGGTTCATGGGCGGCTCGGCTGCGGCCAAGAAGAAGGGGAGGTAGGCACCCGTGCGCATCGTCCTCCTCGGTCCTCCCGGCGCTGGCAAGGGCACCCAAGCTGCGCGCGTCTGCGACGCGCACGGGCTGGTGCACCTCTCCACTGGCGACCTCCTGCGGGCGGCCGTCTCAGCTGGGAGCGATCTCGGACGCGAAGCGCGCGCCTACATGGATGCGGGCAACCTGGTTCCGGACAGTCTCGTCCTCGCGCTCGTGCGGGAGCGGCTGAACGAGCAGGACGCCGACGGCGGTTTCCTGCTCGACGGCTTCCCCCGCAACGTGGCCCAGGCGGAGGCGCTCGACCAGGACCTCGGCGCGGAAGGCATCGAGCGCGTCGTGAACATGCAACTCGAGGATGAGGATATCGTGCGGCGCCTGCTCGCCCGCGGACGCAAGGACGACACGGAGGCGGTCATTCGAAACCGGCTCAAGGTCTTCCGTGCGGAAACTGCCCCGTTGATCGCCCACTACGAGGCGAAGGGGCTGCTGCAGACCGTTGACGCTGAGGGTTCTATGGACGAGGTCTTCGACCGAGTCCAGGGGCTCTTGGCAAACGGCGCAAGGGCGAGCTCGTAATGGCTCGCGAAGACAACCTGCGTCTTGAGGCCAAGGTGGTCGAGGCTCGCCCGAACGCAATGTTCGTGGTGGAGCTCGAAAACGGTCACCGAATCCTCGCTCACATCTCCGGCAAGATGCGGATGCATTGGATCCGTATTCTTCCGGGGGACAACGTCACCGTCGAGATGAGCCCCTACGATCTAACGAAGGGGCGAATCGTCTACCGCGACTAGCCAGCCGGGAGTAGGACCATGAAGGTCAGGTCCAGTGTGAAACGCATGTGCGAGGGCTGCCGGATCATCCGGCGGCACGGCAGAGTGCGTGTAATTTGCAAGAACCCGCGCCACAAACAGGTGCAGGGCTAGGTCAGGAGAGCAACCATGCCGCGTATCGTTGGCGTAGACATTCCGGACAACAAGGTGACCTGGGTCGCCCTGCAGTACGTCCACGGCATTGGCAAGAAGGCTGCCCTCGCGCTCTGCGAGGGGCTCGGCCTCGACCCGACCCGCCGTGCGCGTGACCTCAACGACGAAGAGTTAGCCCGTCTCGCCAACGAGATCGAGGCCCGCTTCGTCGTGGAAGGCAACCTGCGCCGTCAGCTCCAGCAGAACGTCTCCCGCCTGAAGGAGATCGCCTGCTACCGGGGCATGCGCCACCGCCGGGGTCTCCCCGTCCGGGGGCAGCGGACCCAGACCAACGCCAGGACCCGAAAGGGACCCAAGAAGACCGTGGCGGGCAAGAAGAGCGTCAAGCAGCTCCGATAGGGGACCGGGGGGTGACCCCAAGTCCTTGTGTCGGCAGTAGATAGGCCAGGGTCGCGGGGAATTCTCCCGGTCGGCCAGAAAGTTGCAGGGGCCCCGAGACGGGGTACCCTCGCCCGTTCTCCCCTGAGAAACGGGCACATCCGTTGGAGGATCCATGGCCGCCAAGAAAAAGATTCGTCGGAATGTGCCGAAGGCAGTGGTTCACATCCACGCCTCGTTCAACAACACGATCGTCACGTTCGCCGCCCCGAATGGCGAGACCCTCTGCTGGGACTCAGCCGGAACCATCGGGTTCAAGGGGAGCCGCAAGTCCACGCCGTTCGCAGCGCAGAAGGCTGCGGAGCGGGCCGCTGAGAAGGCCGTGAAGATGGGCGTCCGCGAGATCGAGGTGCGCATCAAGGGGCCGGGCTCGGGACGTGAGTCCGCGGTGCGGAGCCTGCAGTCGCGCGGTCTCAAGATCCGTGCGGTTGAGGACGTCACACCGCTGCCGCACAACGGCTGTCGTCCGCGGAAGCGCCGACGCGTCTAGCCGTCTTGTTGGTTGTTCGTCCCGCCCGCGAGGGTGGGTTTGGTTTGGCCCGCGAGGGCAGGTTTTCAATCATTTCACTTCCGGTGCGAAGGGCGCATACGTTCGCCCCCTGGACATCGGACTCACGGATAGCATGGAGGACCGCATGAGGATCCGCTGGCGGGATCTGGAACTCCCCACCAAGGTGGTGGCCGACTCGGCAACGCGTACCGACAGGTACGCCAAGTTCACGGCTGAGCCCTTCGAACGGGGCTATGGCGTCACGGTCGGTAACGGTCTTCGGCGCGTGCTGCTGTCGTCCATCGAGGGCACGGCCGTCACGTCTGTCAAGATCCAGGGCGTGAAGCACGAGTTTTCGTCAATCGAGGGCGTCAAGGAGGATGTCACCGACATCATCCTCGCGCTCAAGCGCCTTCGGATTCAGTTCCACACGGACGATCCGAAGGTCCTGCGCATCGAGAAGGTCGGTGGGGGGCCCGTGACGGGCGCCGACATCCAGGCCGGCTCAGATTGCGAGATCATCAACAAGGATCTCCTGATCTGCACCGTGACGGATGAGACGAAGTCCTTCGATGCCGAGATCGAAGTTCGCCGCGGCCGTGGCTATGTGACGGCTGAGGAGAACTCGCGCGAGGAGCAGGAGATCGGGGTCATCCCGGTCGACTCGATCTTCTCGCCCATCCAGCGCGTCCGCTACCGCACGGAGAACACCCGTGTCGGCAAGCTGACGAACTACGATCGCCTGATCATGGAGCTCTGGACGGACGGCACGATCACGCCGGAGATTGCGCTCGTCGAGGCGAGCAAGATCTACCGGAAGCACCTCAACCCCTTCATCCAGTTCTTCGATGTGGGCAAGGAGCTGCTGTTCGACTCCGCGAGTCAGCCGGCGATGCCGAGCTTCTCCAGCGCTTCGTTCGGTGGGTCGCCCGCGACCTCGCCGATGACCATCCCGGCAGTGGCCCCGCGTCGGGCGCCTGTGATGGGATCGGTCGACGGCGACGATGCCAACCGGAAGTTGGAGCTGCCGATTGCCCACATGGATCTTTCGGTCCGCGCGAGCAACTGCCTCGAGGCCGAGGGCCTGCAGACCATCGGGGATCTCGTCTCCCTCTCTCACGACGAGCTGATGAACCTCAAGAACTTCGGGCGCACCTCCTTGAAGGAGATCACCCGCAAGCTCGACGAGATGGGCCTTTCCCTCGGCATGGACTCGGACGACGAGTAGCCCTTTGTCTGGACCTTGACGCCCCCGCGTGGGGCGTATGGAGCGAGTTATGAGACACCGCCTCGCTGGCCGAAAGCTGAACCGAGACACGCAGCACCGTAGCGCCTTGCGCAAGAACATGCTGCGTGCCCTGCTCATCAACGGACGTGTGGTGACCACCCATGCGAAGGCGAAGGCTCTGCGCCCCTACGTCGAGAAGATGGTCACACGCGCCAAGAGGGCCGCGGTCTTGAAGACCTCCGGCTCGAAGGCCGACCAGCAGGCGTTCGTGCATCAGGTTCGCCTGCTCGCACGCGAGGTCCCTGATCGCAAACTCCTCTCCTTCCTCGTCGACACCGTGGGCACGATGTGCAAGGACCGCCCCGGCGGTTACACGCGCATCCTTCGCGACGCGAAGAACCGGCTGGGCGACAACGCCCCGCGCGCGATCTTCGAGTTCGTCGATCGTGCGGCGGAGGGTGACGACGTTTCGACAGAGGAGTAGCGCGGCATGCCCGGCGGCCGGATCACCAAGCGCGGCGCGCTGATCTGGGATTTCCTCGCGACGTTCATCGCGGCTCGTCGGTTGTTCCTGTCGATTTACCGGCGCTACGAGCGCCGTGTGCTCAGCGGAGCCCGAGAACGAGGCGTGCCGCGTACTGAGCTACAGCTGCCTCCGGCCGCGCTGTGGAAGTTGTTCCATCTCGGCCGACTTGAGCGACTGCGCGACGATCGGCTGTTGCCCCTGCGGGCATTGGCGGGCGATCTGTTCGGTGAGGCCGGCGACGAGGGCCTGATGGACGCCTACTGCGGCCACATCTTCCACGAGATCTCGATCCTCTCGGAGGAGCACCGTTCGGTTGGGCGCTTCGTTCGGCTCCACGATCCGCGACGCTACCGGGCCTTGTTTGATGAGGTCAGTGGGTACTACCCGCTGCGCCTCAACCGCGTCATGCGGTTCTTCCGCGCCTCGATGCGGCGCTTGGACGAACTGTTGCCGCGCTGGAGTCAGGAGCGCGTGGTCATCCGCTCCATCTACCTGTTTGGGGATCGCCTCGCGCAGGCGGCCTATGGCCAGGGCCGCGAGGCGTTCTACGCGCGCATGTATCCCGAGGGGCTGGCCGTTGAGGGCTTTGTGACCGCGGCGCGCTCGTTCGTGGAGTCGGGCTTCTTCGCGCATGCGGGTACGGCCTTCCAGGATGCGCTGGACGCACACGAAGCCAGCGATGCTGAGGAGCGCGAACGACCTGCAGTCCAGCGGGCGCGCGCAGACGCCGAAGCGGGTCTCGCCGAGATTGCACGCATGGCACAGGCACGCATGGCACAGGCAAGCATGGCCGAGGGGCGCAGCGGGGCGACACCGTGAAGCGCGTCTACTTCACCAGCTTCGGCTGCCAGATGAACGTGCTCGACTCGGAGCTCGTCTTGGGCGACTTCAAGCGCACGGGCTACCAGCAGACGGATGACATGCGACTCGCCGACATCGTGCTCATCAACACGTGTTCGATTCGCGAGCTCGCCGAAGAGAAGGTCTGGAGCCTCCTGGGCCGCGCCCGACTCATCAAGCAAGAGCGGCCCGCGCTCAAGATCGGCGTCATGGGCTGCATGGCCCAGCGGGTCAAGGAGGAACTCATTCGTCGCGCGCCGCACGTCGATCTGGTGCTGGGCACGTCCAACTTCCGTTCGGCCGTCCAGGATCTCGAGGACATCGAGAGCGGCGGCGGTCGCGTGGTGCGGGTGGCCAAGCGGCCCGACCCGGAGTTCCTGCCTGACGCCGATCGCAACGTCGCCGCGCGGCCCGATGCGTTCCGCGCCTTCGTGACGATCGTGCGCGGATGCAACCATTCCTGCAGCTACTGCATCGTGCCGCACACCCGGGGCGGTGAGGTCAGCCGACCGCAGGCTGAGGTGTGGGCGGAAGTGGAGCGACTCGTCGCCGACGGTGTGCGCGAGGTGACCTTCCTCGGGCAGAACATCAACACCTACGGGCAGGACCTGCATCCGCAGCGACTGCATACGGGGGCCATCTGCGATCTGCTGGAGGCAGCCTCTGGCATCGAGGGCCTAGACCGGATTCGGTTCCTCACCAGCAATCCCTTCGACATGACCGAGGACATGATGCGGCGCTTCGGGTCGATCCCGAAGGTGATGCCCTGGCTTCACATCCCCGCACAGGCCGGGAACGACGCGCTGCTCGCCCGGATGCAGCGCACGTACACCGTTGACGAGTACCGCACCGTCGTCGGCTGGGCTCGGAAGCACATCCCCGGCGTCGAGATCACTTCGGACTTCATTGTCGGGTTCTCAGGCGAGACCGAGGAGGAGTTTGAGGGTACGAAGGCGCTCGTGCGCGAGATCGGGTTCATGCAGACGTACGTGTTCAAGTACAGCCTGCGGCCGATGACGATCTCCGCGCGACGCATGCCCGACGACGTGCCGGAGGACGTGAAGAAGAGTCGCAACGTCGAGCTCCTGGCTGTGCAGGACGAGGCGGCGCTGACCCGCAATCGCGGCCTCGTTGGGCGTCGCCTCGAGATCCTGATCGAAGGCATCAGCAAGAGCGATGATCGCCGGGTCACGGGTCGTGACATGAACAACCGCCTGGTGCACTGCGAAGGCGACGCGGCAATGGCCGGACGCATGGCAATCGTCGAGATCACTGACGTCGCCGCGCACTCGTTGATCGGGAAGCGCGTGGCGCTCGAGTCCGAGGTTGGTTCGTGGTCGTACCGCGGCTACGGCGGCGGGGCGGCTTCTGCTTGCGGAGCCGAAACCGTCAGCGCCTGAAGTCGTGCTTCTCCGTCACCTTGCCGGTTGCGTCGTCGATCAGGATCTCGAAATCGCAGCGGCGATCGCGAACCCCGGCGCGCACTTGCCACTGGGCTGTGCGAGAGAACAAAGGCTTCTTGCGGGTGACTTGTACCGGCTCGTACCAGCGCCAGCCCTCCCACTCAGCAGTTAGGCGGGCGGCCTTTAGGGCTTCATCCTTGGTCATCGTGACCCCGGCTCCAGCGTAGCGCCGCCGTGGACACCTTGTCGAGGGCCATGAGCCATTGCCGCCGTACGGCCGATTAATGGCCCTGGCGTGCCGCTGAGGCGCTGTTCCGGGTGGAGCGTCCTAGGGCGTGAGATCGATGCGGGCGTCGAAAAGCAGATGCTCGTCGAGTCGGGGAAGCGTCAGAAGCAGGGTCGAGAAGGTGTGCGGCACGCGTACGGGCTCGCGGGCGACGCCGCCGACGACGAGTGTGATCGGCTGCTCGAGGTCCACGAGCGGCGCGCCGAGTAGCACGGCGAGGCCGTCGAGCTCGCCGCTTCCCGTCAGCGCGGTGATCTCGATCCGGTTACCGTCCTTCGCTTCGACCTGGAGGACTGTCTCCTTCTCCGCGCGCGACCAGTGCACCCAATAGAACTGCCGCTTCCACGACAGCACGGGTTGCCAGAGGAACTTCGCCGGCCGCGGATTGCGATCGTGCGCAGCGAGCCACTTGAGCGACGGGTGGTAGCCCTCAGTCGGTGCCGCGTGGCCGCGGCCCTCGACGCGGTCGTAGCGGTAGGGGAAACCCGTCGGATGCTGCTGCTTCAGTTCGATCAGCAGCTCGTTCGCCAGGTCGTTGCTGGCCGGCGGCACGTTCTTGTCATCGCCACTCTGGAACACGTGCAGGGGCATCCCGTGCAGGTTGGGAAGCACACCGGGCTCCACCATGGATGGTTTGTCCTGGCCAAGCATCGTCACGCAGCTCGGTGCGCCGGCGTAGGGCGCGAGACCCGCGAACATGTCGGCGTGATGCGCACCGATCGTCCACGTCCCGTAGCCGCCCATGGAGTGGCCGGTCAAGAAGATGCGATTCGGATCGATCTTCCAGGTTCGCTTCGCGGCCTGGATCAACTCAACGACGAATTCCTCAGTGCCGGAGTCCGTCCAGCCGCGCGCGGTCTTCTCAAGTACCTCGGGGTAGATCCAACCGAACCCGCCACCGCTCTGCGCACTGGCCGCGCTCTCGGCGCTGCCTGAGCCCTCGCCGCCCCCGTGCAAGCCCAGGAACAAGGCCTTCGTTGGTGACCCCGAGACGATGTACTTCCCGCGGCCCTGCTCGAAGAACCAGGAACTGCCCTTCTTCTCGAGTCGCGGACCGTGGCGCAGGGCAATGCGCAGCAGCTCCTTGCGCAACTTCGGCAGCGCCTTGGGATCCAGGGGCGCTAGACGAGCGTCGAGGTCCCGACGGATCACGGCCCGGGCCGCGGGCTCCGCGTCCAGATAGCCCTCCACGAGGACCGTGAGGTCCTTGCCCGTCGGCACCGCGTCCTCGCCGGCGTGGGCGCGGGGTCCGGCCCCGAAGAGCAGGCCGACCGTCAACAGGAGGTGGAGGCGCCACATGTCGGCAGTCTACGATGCGCCTATGGCCATCACGGAGCCCGATGCCGCCCTGCTGAAGCGCGCGCTGGCGCTGGCGCGCAAGGCCCACTTCGACGTGGAGCCGAATCCGCCCGTGGGGTGCGTGCTCGTGCGTGGTGCGGACGGGGCCGTCGGCGAGGGTTGGACGGCGCCGTGGGGGGGGCCGCACGCGGAGGTCGTCGCGCTGCGCGCCGCCGGAGAGCGGGCGGCGGGCGCGACGGCGTACGTGTCCCTCGCCCCGTGTGGCCACGCAGGCAAGACGCCGCCCTGCGCGGAGGCCCTGGTTGAGGCCGGTGTGCGACGGGTCGTCGTCGG
>JAQBWE010000185.1 GCA_027625315.1 Planctomycetota bacterium | reverse complement strand
GACGAATCGCGCGCAGAAACTTCAGCTGTCCGATGGCGAGCAAGAGGCGGTGGGTCGCGTGATCGGCCGCGGTGTCGAAGAACACGCGGTGCGTGCCCACCACCGGCCGGTCCACGGCGTCGGCCGCGGCGAGGAGCTCGCGCTGGCGCGCGTCAGGATCGTGGGCGATGAGCTCGGCGTAGAGCGCATCGCGCGGCAGGTCCTCGGCCCATGAGCGCAGCAGCGTCACGGACGGCGTGAGCACGACGAGGCCGCGCGCCTCGTGCGGCAGGTCGTCGACCAGCGAGAAGCGCGTATCGAGGTGGCGGCGGGTGAGCAGGCGACACAGGCTGCGATAGCCCGCGGCATCCTGCGCCAACACCACCGCGCGTTCGTCCGGGCGGGTGGGGTCGTGGATCTCGGCACCGTGCAGCGCGCGCAACTCGACGGCGTCGCAGCACGCCTGAAAGGTCGGCAGACCGTAGGCCGCGTTGGTGTCGGTCAGGGCGAGGGCGTGGCAGCCCTGGGCGGACGCGTGGGCGACCAACGACTCCACGCGGCTCGCGCCGGCGAGCAGCGAGTAGGCCGAGTGCACGTGGAGGTGGACGAACCGCGGCGTGCCGCGGCCTTGGGGGCGATGGGGGGCGATCATGGCGGTCCGGGCCCTTCCCGCCGCGAGGGAGACCATATGCTTACAAAATACAAACGTCAAGAGGCAAGCGGGGAGTCGGGCGGCCGTAGGATGCCGCGATGCGCATGACCCGCAGCCAGTACGGCGGCATCCTCGGCGGCCTCTTGGGCCTGCTCCTCCTCGCGACCCTCCTCGGTGGCGGCTGGTGGTGGTTCTTCGGGCGCTTCGCCCTGCCGAGCGCCGAGCCGACCCGCCCCGACGCGCCGCGCGCGGTCCTGGACTACGAGGGGCGCCGGGACTTAGGCCTCGACCCCTTCGACGAGATGGTCCGGCCCGATCCGAGGACGGGTCGCGATGGCGTGGGCGCTGCGCTCGGCGACTACACGCGCTGGTTCACCGAGTACGCCGCGACGCTGACGAGCCGTGCGGCGTGGCGCCTGCTCGATCAGGCCGGCGCGCTGGCGGGTGCCGACGGGCAGGCGCAGGCCACCGACGCCCACATCACCTACCTCCATCACGCCCAGTTAGCGGAGTACTACCGCGCGCGGTTCGAAGCGACGCGCGACTGACCCTCGGGCTCGATCCACCATGGGGACGCGCGCGCTCCGCGCGCGAGGAGGCCGCGTATGCGTGCATTCATCGTGGTCGCTCTCTCGCTGCTCGCCCTGGGGCTGTCCTCGTGCGCGCAGGGCTCGGCCGCCCGCCGCGACGCGCCGGGTGTGTTGGAGTTGCTGCCCGGTGACGCGCGCGCCGTCCTCGAGCAGGCTGACCGCTTGGAGCTGCTTGCCCTGCATCCGTTCCCGTTCGACGACGGGAAGCCAGCCGCGGGCGAGGGGTTTCACGACTACAAGATCCTCGGTCGCGCGGATGTCCCGGCTGCCGATCGCGGCGCGCTTGTCACGGCGCTCTACCGCGCGATCGGTGAGAACGATGGCACAGCCGCCATGTGCTTCAACCCGCGGCACGGGCTACGCGCCGTGCGCGGTACGAGCACTGTCGACCTCGTGATCTGCTTCGAGTGCCTGCAGATCCATGGGCATGGCGTGGCCCCGGACTTCCGTTCGAGTGGACTCACGACCCAGAGTGCCGAGCCCGCGTTCGACGCTCTCCTGACCAAGCTCGGGCTCACCAAGCACGTCGCCACCGACCGGTAGCGGCCTTGCACAACTCTTGCGCACGCGTTGCGCAGCTTGTGCGAGCCAGCGCACGGGACTTCCGTACAGTCCTCCATGAGCCATGGAGGATCAATGTTCGCAGCGCGACTCGCCGCCCGTGCCGCCACATCCGCGGGCTGGGGACTGCAGCTGCTGTTCTGGTTGTTCCTCCTCGGCACCACGGCGCTGTTGACCGAGAACACGCTGCCGTACTTCTCGTTCGCGCGCGACCTCCCGTTCTTGATCGAAAAGGCCGCGCAGTACCAGGACGCCGTGTGGCGAGTCGCGTTCTACGTGCACATCAGCGGCGGGCTGCTGTGTCTGCTGGTCGCGCTGCCGCAGTTCAGTCGCACGCTCCTGCGTAGGGCGCCACGCCTACATCGCGCGCTCGGTTGGACCTACGTGGTAAGCGTGCTGGGTTTCGCGGCGCCCACCGGCATGTACTTGGCGATCTTCGCCAAGGGCGGGATGGCCGGTCGCCTCGGGTTCATCGTGCTGGGGGCGGTGTTCTTCTACACAACCTGGCGTGGGCTCGAGCGCGTGCGTGCGCGCGACTTCCGTGGCCACGCTGCGTGGATGATTCGCTCCTACGCCATGGCGGCGAGCGCGCTCACCTTTCGCGTCTTCCACCTGCTGCTCTTCGTTCTCGGCGTACAGCACGAATACGAGCTTTCGATCTGGCTCAGCTTCGTCGTGAACCTCGCGGCGGCTGAGCTCTTCCTCTTCTGGCGTGCCAGGCCGGCGCGCTCCCTTGCCCTTGGAGACTCCCGATGAATCGCATGGCCCTCGTCTGTACTCTCGTCGCGGCGGCCGTAACGCTCGCCGCGCTCGCCGATCACACGCGCTCGCGCAACGAGCCGACTGAGCTCGCGCAGCTGCCGCCGGACGAAGAAACGGTCTTGCCGACGCCCGTGGTCCTCAAGGCTGAGCTTGTCGAAGCCGAGCCTGTCGAAGCCGTCGAAGCCGAGCCTGCGCCTTCCGTCGCGGCGTCTGCCCCCATGCCGCCGGCTCCGACGACCCAGGCCTCGATCGGCGAGCTCCAGCGGCGTATCACGAAGCTTGTGCTGGCGCCGCTGGACGAGCTGCTCGCCGATCGCGCGAGCTTCAGTCGTGTGCGCATGCCGCACGAAAGCCACCGGCTGCGTATGGAAGAGAAGACGGTCCGCGCGCCCAAGCCCGACGGCCGGGTGTTCGTTCAGTTCGAGGTGCAGCGCGTTCCCGGGCGTGCGTCGGAGAGCGACGAGCGGCCGCCGGTGATCGTCGTGCGGGGTCGTGTCGACGTCACGAGTGGCGCGATCGAGCTGGCCCTGCCCAACGGCGGAGCGAAGTGGGAGCCGGCCGACGCCGTGCTCGCCAGCCTGGGCGTGGGTCGCGAACGCCGACCCTGGTAGGAGCGTTCACCCCATTCTGCGACGGAGGTGGTGCGCCGCGCGCCGCGATCCTGCACCCGAATGCCGGATCAGGGGCCGATCGCACGCGATCGGGTTCGTGGGGCGAGGGTGTGGGGCAGCCGGCTAGGACGACGCGGGGTAGGGCCCCCGCGAGGACAACGACGGCAATCCCACGCCCCGCCTCCACGAGCCGTACGTGCTCGGCGGGACAGGTGAGCGCATACCCCGAGGGCTATCGCAGGAGGTGCGCATAGTCCCTGATCATGACGTCGCGGGCGAGGGCGGGGCCCTGCATCTCCTGCTGGGTCTGATTGCCATCCGCGTCGGTGGCTTGGTCGCTGATGGTGAGCGAGCCGCCCGCCTCGCGGATGCGCACGGTACGCGTCCAGTCGCCGGCCCGGTTGGCAAGGAGCCGGCTACGCCCCCCCGCCTTGTCGTAGCGCGCGCGTTCCTCGCCCGTGAGCGCGCGCTGGATGTAGTCATCCCATTCGCGGCGCACTTCTTCGCCCGCGCGACCGAAGGGGCGGATGTTGATGGTGGTCGTGTCGCCGTCCTTGGTGACGGTGGCGTGCTCCTTCTCCAGCGCCTTGACCTTCTCCAGGACGCGCTCGTAGTTCTCGGTGAACTCGCGGGCGCGTCCGTCGTCCAGGCCTACGGCGCGCGCGAGATGTTTGGCGAACTCAGCGCCCGCGAGCAGGTCTCCTTCGACCGCGCGCCCCGGCCCGCCGGCCTCGAAGGCACCGCCCTCCGTCGCGAGCAGACCGCCGTCCTTGGCTTCCTCGTACATGTCGACGAGGGGCTTGGTCTTCTTGCGCTCGGCCGCGAGCTGCTCACGCAGGCTGCGCACCTCGCCTTCGAGCGCCTCTAGGCGCCGGGCCATGGGCGCTTCGCCCGCCGCGTCCGTGCCGCGGAGCGCCGGCGGCGGCGACTCGTCGGGCAGTGGGTGCGTCACGACCTCGTGTCCGATCGGCTCCGGCGCGTCGACGGCGCTTCCCACGAAGATCGCAACGGCCAGGAGTCCCGCCGTCCCGCCCGTGATCACCACGAAAGTCGACGCCAGCACAATCCAGCCTGTCTTACCCATGGTTGTCCCTTCCGGTCGGACCACCCACTGTACCGCTGGGCGGGCGCGCGAGTCTGGCTATCGCGAGCAGGACGGCGTCCGTAACCGAAAGCCCGCTTGGTCCGACGCCAAGCGCGGCAGGAGATCGATGGCGCGGCCGCGCACCAACGCACCGAACCCGTGGCGATCACGAATGGCATCCACCGCGGCATCCAGGTGGCGTGAGCCATCGATCGTTGCGAGCAGATCAAGCTGACCGCCCGCTTTGCGCTCGAGGCCGTGCAGGGTCACGCCGACCAAGCGCAGGCGTACGCGCCGCTGCCATACGAGCGGCCACAAGGCGCGCACGAGCGTGAGGACATCCTCGTCGCGGTCGCTCGCCTCAGGCAGGCGTCGGCGCAGCGCGGCGGTTTGGAAGTCGGCATAGCGTAGTCGCACTTCGACGGCGCGGGCTCGCAGGCCCTCGTCACGTAGCGCTCGGCATGCGCGCTGCGCGAGATAGGAGAGCATGCCGTCCACGAGGTCGGGCGCGTGCGTGTCGTGCGCAAACGACGTCTCGCGCGAGATCGTGCGCGTGATCGCGGTGCGCGGACCAACGTCTGAGGCGTCGAGCTCCGCATCCAGGCCGCGCGCGCGGCGCGAGAGCGTGGCGCCCGTACGGCCGAAGGTGGTCTCGAGGATGGACTCGGGCACAGCGGCCAGATCGCCGATGGTGCGCACGTTGAAGCGCTCCAGCGCTGTCTGTGTCTTGCCGCCGACGCCGGGCAGATAGGCCAGGGGTAGGTCAGCGAGGAACGCGGCTTCTTCTCCGCGCCGCACTTCGAGCACGCCGCCCGGCTTGGCGAGGGCTAGGGCGATGCGCGCGACGGCGCGCGTGCCGCCGATACCGATCGAGACGTCGAGCCCCGTGTCGGTCCGCACGGCCCGGTGCACCGCGGCGGCCGCGTCGAGCCAGGAGCGGTGATGGCGCTCGCAGCCGGCGAGGTCCAACAAGGCTTCGTCGGGCGAGAGGGCTTCGACCCGCGGGGAGAAGCGCCCAAGTACGTCGAGCACCCGGCGCGAAGCGGCGAGGTAGGCGGCGTGATCGCCATGCAGGAACACCGTGTCGCGCGGGCAGCGCCGGGCGGCTTCGTGCAGTGGCATGCCGGCGTGCACGCCGTGCGCGCGGGCTTCGTAGGAGGCTGAGGCGACGACCCCGCGCTCACCCGGTACGCCGCCGACGATCACGGGCCGGCCGCGCAGCGTGGGGTCTCGGACCCGCTCCACGGAGACGTAGAAGCAGTCGAGATCGACGAGCATGAGATCCCGCGGACGGGGGGCAAGGGTGTCGAGGGGCATGGCGGTCCTGCACGGTGCTCCGGGACCCTTCGTTGCGAACAATACACAAACAGCGAGGGGCCGGCAAGATCCTTGCGCGCCGCGGCGGCGCTGGGACCGCCGTCGATCTTGAGTATCATTCTCAATATGAACCCTCCGGTATCCCTGCCCGATGGCGCCCGCGCCGACCGCCTTGCGGCCGGCGGCACGTCTCTGACGCTCGCCCAACTGGCGCCGGGTACGTCCGGCGTGGTCCTGGGTGTGCGCGGCAGCGGCGCCCTGCGCGGTCGCCTGCTGGAGATGGGGTTCGTGTCCGGCACGACCGTGCGCGTCGTGCGTGTGGCGCCCCTCGCGGACCCCTTGGAAGTCGAACTTCATGGCTACCACCTCTCGCTCCGACGCGCCGATGCCGACACCGTCCTCATCGAGCGCTGCTGATCGGCAGGCCGGCGTGACCGCCGCGTCCGATGGGCGTCGCGTGATCGTGCTCGCCGGCAATCCGAACTCCGGCAAGACCTCGATCTTCAACGCCCTCACGGGGTTGCGTCGCAAGGTCGGCAACTACCCGGGCATCACGGTGGATCGCGTCGAAGCCGCGCTCACGCTGCCCGACGGAACCGGCGCGCGCCTCGTAGACCTGCCCGGCTGCTACAGCCTGCTGCCGCGTTCCGAAGATGAGCGCCTCGCCCGCGGCGTGCTGCTCGGGCTCGATCCGCGCGTTCCGCGCCCCGACGTGGCCATCGTCGTGGTGGACGCCTCGAGTCTGGAACGCAATCTCTACTTCACGACGCAGTTGCTCGACATGTGTGTGCCGGTCGTCGTGGCGCTCAACATGATGGATGTCGCTGAGGCTCGTGAGCTCGGCGTCGATCCCGCCGCGCTCGAGGTGGCGTTGGGTGTTCCGGTTGTCCCCGTCGTGGGGCGGACCGGCGACAACGTCGGCGCACTCCTTGAAGCCCTGCCGCGAGCCGCGGTGCCGGGCCGTGTGTGGAGTCTCTCGGTCGAGGGTGAAGCCGCGCTGGCCGAGCTGGCCAAAGCGCTGCGGGCCGAGGGCGACCTACCCGCCGCAGCCGTG
>JAQBWE010000184.1 GCA_027625315.1 Planctomycetota bacterium | reverse complement strand
GTCGTCGGCGGCATCGAGGCGCGCCGCCGGGCGCTCGTCGTGGGCGCCGTCCTCGCGGCCCGGCCGCGCGTCGTGGTGGACATTGGCTGCGAAGACGGCTGGCTCGCCGAGGCCTACGTCCACGGCGTCGAGCGTCTGATCCTCGCTGACCTCGACCCTGAGGTGCTCGCGCGCTGCGCGCTGGCCGCCGACCCGCGCGTGACCTGCGTCGTGACGGATGCGACAGCGCCCGCGGCGTTGGCGGCGGCGCTCGCGCCCCACGGCGCCGACGTCATCGTCTCGAGCGCGCTGCTTGAGCATCTGCCCGATCCGCTCGCCGCATTGCGGGCCTTGACGCCGCTGCTGGCACCGGGCGGACGCGTCGTCATCTACTTACCGGCCGACGGGCCCATTCTGCTGGCGAAGCGGATCCTGAAGACCACGCGGCTGGGCGGCCTTGTGCGCGGGCTTTCGCTCGAGCCCGCGCCGGGACACCTGCACCGCTTCGCGCGGGCCGATGTGGCGCGCCTCTTGGCGGCCGTGCCTGGCACCCGAGTGGAGCGCCTGCAATTTGATCCGGTCTGTCTGGGCTATCTCGCCGTGCTGCGGAGCGCCTGACCCATGTGCGGGTTTGTCGGCGTCTTGCAGTCGCGTGCGCGCGGTCCGGTGAGCGCGCAGACTCTGCGCGCGCTGCTGCCTCTGATTCGCCACCGCGGACCCGACCAGGAAGGCGTCTACGTGTCGGGCGGCTTCGGCGTGGCCGCGACGCGGCTGCGCGTGCGCGGCGGCGCAGAGGGCGATCAGCCGGTCGTCGCCGGCGGTCGGGCGCTCGCGTTTAACGGCGAGATCCTCTTTCAGACGGCCGGGGTGCCCGCAGCGGGTTCGCAGTGCGACACGCCGGAGCTGTTGGCGTTCGACGGCGAGTTCGGCGAGCTGCTCGACGGCAACATGGGTGCCCTCGTGCGGTTCGATCCGGCGGACCGGCGCTTGGATCTCGCGCGCGACGCGCTCGGTGTGAAGCCGCTCTATGTCGCGGAGCTCGACGACGGCACCGTTTGGTTTGCCTCCGAGATGCGCGCGCTGCTCGCCAGCGTTCCCGCCCAGGCCGATCCCGACGGTCTGGCCGAGCTCTTGCACTTTCACCGCCCCCGCGCGCGCCTGCCGCTCGCCGGTGTGCGCGAGCTGCCGCGCGGCGTCACGACGTCGTACGGCGTCGACGCGCAGGGCTATCGTGCCTCGGTCCAGCCCCCCGTGAGTGCGCCGCGCCCGGCGGCGCCTCGGTTCGTGGCGGTGGATGCCCCGAGTTCCGTGCGCGCGGCGTGGACGGCCGCTGCGCGCGCCGCCGCCGATGTCGATGGGCCCGTGAGCCTGCTGCTCTCCGGCGGCCTCGACTCCGCAGCGGTCGCCGCCTGGGCCGGGCGCGACGACCTGCTCTGCTTGACGGGGCGCTTTGGTCCCGAGGGCGGCGCCTTCGACGAGTCGGCTGAGGCCGCGTCGGTCGCCGCGCACTTGGGTCTGCCGCACGAGATCGTGGACTTGCGCGACGAGGATCTCGTTAGCGATCTGCCCGCTGTCGTGCGCGCGCTTGAACTGCCCATCGCCGGCCCGGGCTCGCTTGCGCTCTGGCGCATGGCGCAGCGCGCGCGGGCGCATGGCCGCGTCGTTCTTACCGGTACCGGGGGCGACGAGCTCTTCGGCGGCTACGCGCGCGTCGCGTTGGTGGCTGGGCGCGCGGGCCCGTGGACGCGCGGCTACGAACCGCTGCGCGCGCGCATTGAGCAGGCGGGGGCGGATCCCGCCGGCCGCATGCGCGCCGCGTTTGACCGCTCGGCCGACCTGCAGCCCCTGCTTGATCCGGCGTTCGTGCGCACGCTCGGCTGGCCCGTGACCGCGCCGCTCCTGGAAGACGCCTCGCTGCTGCGCTCCATGCTCTGGGAAGAGCGCAACGGCACGCTGCGCAGCTTGCTGCACGTCGAGGATCGCGTGCTGATGGCCCACGGACTCGAGGGCCGCCCGGTGGGCTGTCTCGGTGAGCTGCCGGCGGTCGCGGCCGCACTGCCCGACGCTTGGCTCGTCGGCCCCGATGGGGAAGGCAAGCGCGCGCTGCGCGCCGCGCTGGCCGGCGCGATTCCTGAGGCCGTGCGGACCGACGTGCGCAAGCGCGGCTTTCCCACGCCGTTCGCACGCGCGGCGCGCGGCGCGGGTCGCGAGCAAGTGCTCGATTGGCTGCATGAGCGCCGCTTCGTGCAGCGCGGCTGGTGGAACGTGGACGCGTGCCGCGCGCTGCTCGATGCGGAGACGCCTGCGTGGGACCGCGCGCTGTTCGCCGTGCTCTCGTGGGAGTGGTGGGCGCGCTGGGTTCTGGACGGTGACGCCCTGCGGGCCGACACAGGCGCGAGCAGACAGGCAGGGGGCGACGGGCGATGAGTGCGATGCACGAGAGCGGAACCAGCGTACGGCAGATTGCCCTGTGGATCGCCGCGCTGGCGTTGTTGGCCCATCTCGGCCTCGGCGCCGGCACGGTCTGGAACTTCGGGCCCATCAACTACGACGATCCGCAGCTGCTCGACATCCTGCACACCAAGAGCGTGGGCGAGATCCTGACGACCACGACGTGGTACGCCTACAAGCCCCTGTACTTGCTCTCGCTCAAGGTCGACACGTTGGCGGGCGATGCCACCGTTCCCTTCGGCCACGGCGTCAACTGGCTACTGCATGGGCTGGCGACGTTCCTGCTTGTCCTGCTGCTCTACGACATCTTTCGCAGCCGCTTCCTCGCGGTCGCGGTGGGCGTGTTGTTCGCGGTGCACCCGGTGCACGTCGAGAACGTCGCCTGGTTTGCCGAGCGCAAGGACGTGCTGTCGCTCGTGTTCGTGCTGCTCGCGCACCGCGCGTACCGACGCGCGCGCGCCGACGGACGGGCGCTGGCGTTCGCACCCGCGATCTTGCTGCTCCTCGGCGGGCTGACGAAGGGCACGGTGTGGTCCTACGCGGGCATCTTGCTCGTGGATGATTGGCTCGCCATCCGCGCGGGCCGAGTGGCCGGAGAAAGCCCGGCGACTTGGCGCCGGGCGTGGGGGCGGCTGGCCCCCGTTCTGCTTGTGGCCGTCGGCGGCGTGGCGCTGGATCTCGTGGTCGCGGCGCAGAGCGGCGCCTCGGGCGTCGAGCACGGCGTGAGCACGCTGGAACTCGCCGCCGCGATGGCGAGCGTGCACATGCGCTACGTCCAGCATGTGCTCGTGCCGGTTGGCTTAGCGCTGGACTATGCCGTCGATCCCGCCGGCTCGTGGACGGACTGGCGTAGCCTCCTCGGACTCCTCTTGGCCGCCGCGATCGTGGTGGGCCTCGTGCGCGGCGTGCGCCGCGGCCATGCGGCGCTCGCCTTCGGCGCGGCGTTCTGGGTGTTCGGACTCGCCCCCGTCAACAACATCTGGCCGCGGACGGCGGCCCTCATGGCCGACCGCTACCTCTACATCCCGGCGATCGGGGCGTACGTGCTGCTGGCGTTCTGCCTGCAGCGGCTGCGGGCCCGCGGCGTAGTGCTCGGCGCCACGGCCGTCGCCCTGGCCCTAGTGTGCGGCGCGCGTACGACGCTGTTTGCCAGCTCTGAGCTCATCTGGACCGACACCATCGAGAAGGTGCCGCACAGCGCGCTTGCGTTCATCCAGCGCGGGACCGATCGTTCGACGCGCGGCCTGCACCGGCCGGCGGGTGTGGATGCCGACGCCGCGCTGGCGCTGGAGCCGCGGCCTGAGTTCCGCGTCCGCGCGCTGCTCCTGCGCTGCCAAAGCCTCGCGGGGCTCGCGACGGAGGCGGCTGAGGAGACCGAGCGAGCGCCGTTCGTCGATCGGCTGCTCGACGAAGCGAACGAAGCCGCACGCGTCGCCGATGGCCTCGAGAGCGACAAGATGGTGCGCGACGATCCCTCGCACGTGCGCTCGATGGCGCAGAACTACGTGGGCAACGCGCTGGAGATGCAGGGCGACGGCCCGGGTGCCCGCGACGCCTACGGCCGCGCCGTGCGGATCGATCCGCGCAATGCCAACGCGTGGATGAACTACGGCACGATGCTGCTCAAGTCGCGCGAGCCCGAGGACCACGTCGAGGCGATCAACGCGCTGCGCACGGCGCGCGACCTCGCCCCCGACCGGCTCGACATCGTGCTGCAGCTCGCGCTGGCGCACGGGACCCGGGGTGACGCCAAGCGCGCGCTCGAGATGCTCGATCGCGCCGAGGCCCGGCACGGCGTGGACCCCGAGACGCTCTATACCCGCGCGAGTGTGCTCCTGCGGGTGGCCCAGGACTGGGAGCGCGCGCGCGGGATCCTGCGCCAGCTGCGTGAGGTCGATGCCCACCACCCGAAGGGCTCGCGCCTCGAGGCCGACATCGAGGTCGCGATCGGCCGCTCTCGGCTGCAGAAGGGGCGCGACGAGCGGGACGTCACGCTGCTCAAGCAGGCGGTCGATCACTTCGACGAAGCCCTGCGTACGTTGCCGTCGCATTGGCAGGCGCATGTGTTTGCCGGCGACGCGTTCGCGGAGCAGGGGCGCTTTGGCGAGGCGCGGCGGCGCTACAAGGACGCGCATCGGCGTGCGCCGCGCGAGGCGTGGCTCGCTGGCCTCATCGCGCGCACCGCGATGCTCGAGGCCGCCGTCGTTGCCCGCAATCTGGAGAACGCGGACGACGTGATCGCTAGTGCCGAGATCGTGGCCAGCGCGCTCGGTCCCGACGTGCGGCGTATCGACCTGGGCTTCGCGCCCTTGCACGACGAACTCGTGCTGCTCAATGAGCTGGCCCCGCTGGTGCTGTCGGACCGCGAGCCGGAGCGCACCTTTGCGGCGGAGTTGCTCGTGACGGCCGCGCTCCTGGTCACCGGCGACGAACTCGCGGCGCTGGATCGCTTGCGGGGCGTCTTCGGGCGCCTGGAGAGCAGCGTGCGCGAGACCGCCTTGCTCGACGCGGCGCTGGTGCTGCGCTCGCTGCTGCACGAGCGGCAGACCGAGTTTGACCTCGCGCGGCGCGACTACGACCTGCTCGCCATCCGCCGACCGGACGACGTGCTCCCGCGCCTGCGCCAGCTGCAGATCGATCTGCGCGTGGCCGAGGCGCGGCGCACCGTCGCGCTCGGCCATGCTGACGATCCCGAGCGGCTTGCGCAGGCCGAGCTGGCGCTCGCGGATGCGGCCGACCGCGTGCGCGTGCTCGCCAACGAGCAGCCGGGCTCCGAGTCGGCCGGGCTGCTGGCTGTCCAGGCCGAGATCAACCTGCAGCAGTGGATCGAAGCCCTGCGCCGCCTGAACGCGCTCAAGGATCGTTTTCCGCACAATCCGTCGATCTACCGCGGATTCAACGCGGTCTACGTGGCCTGGTACACGCAGACACGCGACCAAGCCCTGATCAAGCAGGCCGACGAGAATCTCCGCGAGGCGCGGCGGCTGGCCCCGCGCGACCTGCGTACGGCCATGGATGCCTCGCAGCTCGCGCGCATCGCGGGCGACTTGGACTCTGCGCTGCGTAACGCGCGGCTCGCGCGCGAGCTCGAGAGTCACTCGCAAGGGCCGGCGTCGCGCATGCTCGCGGACCTGCATGTGGAGCTCGGCAAGCAAGCGCTCGAAGGCGGTCAGCTCGAGGAGGTCAAGAAGGCGGTGCAGGCCGCGCGCCGCGTTGATCCGTCGCGAGCCGGGTCGTGGATTCTCGAAGGCGAGCTGGCGCTCAAGTCGCCGGGGCGAGACCGCGTTTCGCGTGCGCACGCCATCGCGCGCCAGGCCAAGGCGCTTGAGCCCTACAACGCCGACGTGGATGCGTTGCTCGCCAAGTGCCACAAGAGCAGCGCCACGAGCGCCATGTTCCATATGGGGCGCTACGCCGTGCCGGGGGAGGGTTCGCCCGGCCGGGCCGAGCTCGACGCCCTGCCCGAGGCCGAGCGCAGCGCGCGGGTTGCTGCGCTTGAGAAGTACCGCGAGCAGTACCGCCAGCAGGCGATCCACGATCTCGACATGGCGCTCGTGCTCGATCCGCGGGCCGAGGACGTGGCGGATACGCGCCATCGGCGCGACGCCCTCGCGGCCGCCAGCCCGGGTGATCAGTTCGAGCGCAATCAGAAGGCGCAGGCGCTGGTCGAGGCCGGTGACGAGCATCGGCGCGACGCGCGCCTCGTCGATGCGCTCTACGCGTACTGGGAGGCCTCCCGCTTGGCACCGGGCATGAGCAAGATCCACCTGCGCGTGGCCCAGACCGCCGTGCAGCTGATCCTGGGGATGCCGGTCGAGGCGCCCGACGCCGACGCCGACGGCGCGGCGGAGCGGCGAGAGGCCGCTGACAAGTACGAGCGCATGGCGCACGACGCGCTGTACGTCACCGAGGCGCTGGATCCCGAGCGCGCCATCGTCCAGGTGTTCTTCCTGAAGGGGCTCCTGCACCAACATCGCTGGCGCGTGACGCCCGCGAAGCTCGCCGACGCGCGTGAAGTGGCGCGGTTGGCGGCGATTGACGCGTTCGATCTCTACGCCCTGCGACTGCGGGCCGCGGGGCGGGCAGCCAAGGACGACCCCACACTGGCGCAGGCGCTCGAGCGGCTCGACGCGCTGCGCAAGGGCGAGTGAGCTTGGTGCGCCCCGCCCGGCCCGAGGTCCGCTAGATGGCCACCGCAGGTGCCGACCGGGGCGCGGGGGCCGAGCGCGCCTGGTGTGCTGACCTCTCGCCGCCGGCGGGGACTGAGGTGGCACTCGACCGCGAGGA
>JAQBWE010000183.1 GCA_027625315.1 Planctomycetota bacterium | reverse complement strand
GGGCCCGTCCTCGACGCGCAGAAGCCGCGTCGCCTCGTGCGGGTCGTCGTGTCCGGCGGCGCGCCCGCGGAGCGCTCGGGAGCGCGCGCGGAGGTTGAGCGCGTGCTGGTGGCGCTGCGAGCCGCCCTCGACGACCACGATGAGGTGGCCGTGGTCTGGATTCCCGGCGATCCAACCCACGGCTGGGGTCTCAAGCGTCCCGAGGATGGCGAGTTGCTGGCCGCCGTGCGGGGCGGACCGGCCTCGCTGCGGGTCGTGCTGTCTGATCGCCCGGCGCCAGCCGCGGAGGACGACATCCTGTGGGTCGGCGTCGCGCCCGCGGATGCCAGCAATACGGGCATCGTGGGCGTGGTGGTCGAGGACGTGGACGGCGAGCCGACGCTCTTCGCCACGCTCCTCCATCAGGGCGCGCGGGGCGTGACGGGTCGGGTCGAGGTCCGGCCGGCATCGACCGGGCCCGGTTCGGCCGGGGCTGCCTTCGCAATCGAGCCCGGTGGCGCGGTGTCCGTGGCGATTAAGCTCGGGGCACTCCGCGGCCAGGACGTGCTCGTCGAGTTGGTCGACGACGCGCGCGACGACGAATCCTGGGCCGACGCGCTGGACGCTGACGACGTCGTCCGCTTGCTCTACGGCCCGTTGCGCGTCGCCATCGACGCTCGGCTTCCGGCCGTACTCCGCACGCACATCACGCACGGGCTCACCGCCGTCCTCGGTGCCGAGGGCTTTGTTGCCAGTGACGATCCGATCCTCGCGTTCGGCCCGCGCGGATCCGTTCCGCACGGCGTCCGCCGCGTGCAGTTTGAGTTCGTGGCCGACGGAGCGGAAGCGCGCCGTGCGCCGCCGGGCAGCGAGGCGCTGGGGAGCGACCCGCTCGTGCGTGACCTCACGACCGCCGGGATCGAATGGACGTACGCCGCAGGCGCCGAGCGGGTCGAGCCCGACGAGCTGCTCATGCTCGGGCGCCGTGCGCCCGCGGGGGTGTGGCCGGTCTTGCTACGACGCGGCCTCGAGGTGCGCTTGGCGCCCGACCCGCTCCGGGGGTCGCCCGCGCCGGTCCACACGCCGTTCTGGCCCCTCTGGATCGGCAACCTGGTCGTGGAAGGAGCCACGGACCGCGTCGGCCACGGCTACCGAGCCGTCGGCCTGCTGGACGCGCCCTCCTCGCGACTGGGCGGCTTCCGCTCGGCGCTCGCGCCGGCCCGGCTCGTCGGCCTGGCGCCCGTGGTGCCCGGACGGAGCCGCCCGCTGCGGCCCCTGCTGCTTCTCAGCGGCCTCCTGGCCCTGGGTCTGCTCTGGGCCTTGCCGCGCGTTCGGCGGGCACGGGCAGCACGGGCGAATCCGCACGGAGCGCGGGCTGGGACCAGCCCCCAGGCCCATTCGTAGGCCCCTGACGCCGGTCCGGCGCTTGCAGCGCAGTCGGCCGAAACGCCTCGGAGAGTCCCATGATCCAGTTTCGTCTCGTCACGCTCCTCGCCGTGTGCCTGCTCGCTTGGCTACCCGCCTGCGGCGGGGGCGGCGGCGGTGCACCGGTCTCGACAAACTCGGGCGGCCTCCCCGTCATTAATCCGCTCGCACTCACGCGCGATCTGCTCGAGGACTGCGGCGGCGCGACGACGGTGGACGAGTTACAGGCGCTCGTGTCGCTGTTCTCGCAGGTCGTGACCGGGCAGGGCGCTGGCGCTGGCTTTGAGGTCCAGACGGGTCAGATCCAGAACGTGCCGGGTCTCGTGATTCCTTGGACGCTGGACGCGGACGGTGACGCCACCCCGGAGGGCAGCGGCGTCTTTGCCTTCGAAGATGCCGCGGGCAACCCGATTTCGCCCTTCTCGCCGGCGCAACTGCTCCCGCTCTTCACGGGTGGCATCGCCGGACTCGGTGGACTGTTTGCCGTTCTTCCGGACGGCTCGCAGTTCATCCTCGCTGTGGACCAGATCGTGGGCCCCCCGTCGGTGACGGGCGAGGTCCGCGCGTCGTTCGTTGGCGGGCAGCCCACGCTCGTCTCGGGTCTCGTCGGAGTCAGCGAGGGCGGCTGCGCGTCTGAGGCCACCTGGGCGAACGTAACGCTCGGCAATCTGCTGGCCGGATTCCCGAGCGCGGTGTTGAGCACGCGCACGACGCGCGGTACCGATGTGCTCGTCGGTACGCTCACGCTGAACGGGACCAACATCGCAGTGGCCAGCGTCAGCCTCAACGCCGCGCCCGCAACCGTCTGGAACGTGAATCTCACCACGGGTGCGGTTAGCCAGGTTCCCTAGCCCGGGTCGGATCGGGGCATCCGCCGCGCGCAGGCATAGCCTGGGTCCATGCGCTGGCTTGCTGTCTTCGGCTCGGCCCTGCGCCGACTGCGTCAGCGGCCGGTGCGCACGTTTCTGCTGCTCCAGGGCACCATCTGGGGCGTTGCCGTCGCGATCTTCCCCAGCGCGGTCATCCAGGGCACGCGCGAAGCGGCCCGTACCCAGGGCTTCGAGTTGGGCGCCGATCGCATCGCCATCCGGGCGGACACGACCCCGCACGAGGCGCGCGGTCTCGTTCGCGCGGACCTCGAGCGTATTCGGGCCGCCGTCGAGTCGGACGGCACCGTCCTCGCGGCGCTGGGTGGCGCGCGCGTGGCGACGAGTCTTCCTCAAGAGGGCCGCGAGCCGTTGACAGTGCTCGAGGCCACACCGGGTGTGGAGCCCGCGCGCGGCCATGTGCTCGCCGCGGGGCGTTGGCTGACCGCGGAGGACGGGCCTACGCATTGCGTCGTTGAGTCGGGCGTAGCCGCCTGGCTCGGGCGCTCGGCCCTGGAGCCCGGCGACCGCATCCAGCTGGCGGGCTGGCCGGCGGCGCTCGATGTGGTGGGCGTCTGTGCACCGCGCAGCGCCCAAGCGCGCCGAACGAACGACCTGGGCTTCGACCTTGAGCATCCGCTCTACCGCAAGGTGGGCGTGCCGCTCCTGTTCGCCATGGGCATCATGCCCGTTCCTGATGCCTGGAAGCGCAGCGAGACCTGCGTGCACGTGCCGGCGCCGCCCGGCGCCACCGATGAACTTCATTGGGTGTTTCTGCGCGTAGATCCGAGTGCCGTGTCAGAGACGGCCGCGCGCGTGCGCGAACGGATGAACGACGACGGCCTCGCTGTCGTCATGCTCTACCCGCTCGTGTTGCCCATGATCCTGGGAGATGCTGTCGAGCGGTTCGATGCCGTCAACCTGGCCATGTTCCTCGCCTGTCTGCTGATGGGCGCGGTCGTCATGCTGAACTTGGGACTGCTCGCCGCGCTCACCCGCTCGCGCGAGATCGCGATTCGGCGCACTGAGGGCGCAACGCGCGGCGATATCGCGCTGCAGTTCGTGGCGGAGGGTCTCGTACTTGCCCTCCTGGGTGCCGCTCTCGGGTGCGCGTTGGGCATGCTGCTGGCGCACCTGCGCGCCTCCCTGGAGCCGGTCGCGGGCTTCACGTGGACGTTCCCCGTGCGCGAGGCGAGCGTCGCCGTCCTCGTCGCGCTGCTGGCTGGGCTGCTCGCCTCCCTGCTGCCCGCCCTGCGCGCGGCACGCCAGGATCCCGTGCAGGGGTTGGCAGATGAGTAACCGCGCGCGAGCCGTCATGGGTGAGGGGTTGCGCCACGTGGCCCGGCATCCGCTGCGCAGCATCCTGACGGCGTTCACGAGCGCGATTGCCATCGCCGTCACGGTGAACGTGATCTCGCTCTCCTTCGGCATGCAGGCTGACATCGCGGGGGATGTGGATCTCTTCGGGCGCCGCACGATTGACGTGGGCGTGCCGCCCGCCCTCGCACCCGGTGCGCCCGTACCTGCCCTCGGCGATGCGGAAGTCGCGCGGATGTCCGAGCTGCTCGTGGGGCTCGAGCCCATCGTTGTGCCCCGCCGTCAGCGCGCGAGTCCCGTGCGTGCCGCGGCCGACACGGAGGCGGTTCCGCAGCGCATGCAACTCGTCGCGGCCCCACCGGCCTACGTCGAGACCCTGAGCATTCCGCTCGCGTACGGCCGCTGGCTCGTGGAGGCCGACGACGCGCTGCCGGCCCCGAACGCGTGTGTGCTTGATCATGCCGCGGCCGCGCGCTTGTTCGCCGACCCGGCCGCAGCGGTCGGCGCTGAGGTGGAGCTGGGCCTCGATGGCGCACTGCGGCGCATGCGCGTCGTGGGGGTGCTGGCCGACCCCATGCGCTACCGCGAGCTGTTTGAGATCTTCGACGAGGGCGAGGGCGCACGCACGTTGACCAGCTCCCTCCTGTCGTTTCGCAATGTGTACGTGCCCGCCAGGACGTTTGGGGGTGGCGCGTACACCGGCGTGTCGATCGTGCTGCCAGATGACGAGGCTGTGCTTGAGGCCCAGGCCCGCCTCATCCGGGTGTGGGCGGATGCCAGCGACTTGCGGGCCTTGAGCGGGAGTTCCCTGATCGTGTTCGTGCGCCGCCAGTGGATGGAAGCGCTGGGCGCTTCGACCATGCAGGGCTCAATGCTCGGCAACATCGTGTGGCTGCTGATCGTGCTCGTGGCGGCGGTGATGATCTCGACCCTGAATTTGATCACGGTGCGCGAGCGCTACGACGAGGTCGCCTTGCGGCGCTGCGAAGGGGCGCGGCGGGTCGATATCGCGATGCAAATCACCTTCGAGGGCATGACCACGGCCGTGATCGGCGGCTTGGCCGGTCTACCCATCGGCTACTTCGGCGCGAGCGTGATGCGCTCGATCGTCGGGTTCCCGTTTCGATTCGAGCTGCGCTACGCGATCGCGGCGACGGGCGTCGCCGTCCTGCTCGGTCTGCTGTCCTCGGTCGTGCCCGCGCGGCACGCGGCGGCGCTCCAGCCGGCGCGCGTTCTTGGGAGGCGACTACGATGAGCCCTGTACCTCACGACCCCTTGCGCGTCGAAGACTGCGATGCCGGTGGCGAGGCCCTGGCGCTGCTGGAGGGCGCCGCCCGGACGTACCGCTCAGGCGCCGTGGCTGTGGAGGCGCTGCAGCCGGTGAATCTCTGCGTGCGGCGCGGGGACTTCCTCGCGGTGATGGGACCGTCGGGTTCCGGGAAGTCCACCCTGCTGCACGTGCTGGGCTGCCTGGATCGGCCGACGGCCGGGCGCTATCTGCTCGATGGACGCGACGTGTCGGCGCTGGCCGATCGGGAGCTGGCGGCGGTCCGCAACGCGACGATCGGCTTCGTCTTCCAGCGGTTCCACCTGTTGGCCGACGAGTCGGCAGTACGGAACGTGGCCCTGCCGCTGCTCTACGCAGGCGTCGGTCGTGTGGAGCGCGCGCGCCGGGCCGCTGAGGCGCTTGAGAGCGTGGGGCTGGGACCCCGGATGGCCCATCGACCCAACCAGATGAGTGGCGGCGAACAGCAGCGCGTGGCCCTGGCACGCGCCCTGGTTAAGCGGCCGCGACTCTTGCTCGCCGACGAGCCGACGGGCAACCTAGACACGGTCTCGGGCGAGCGGGTCCTCAGTCTGATCCAGGCTGAGAATGCGCAGGGCACGGCCGTGATCATGATCACCCATGACCCGGAGGTGGCGGCGCGGGCAGAGACGACGCTGCTGATGCGCGACGGGCGCCTGATGGCGGGGCCGCGCCCCGTTTGAGCCGCCCGCCGCGCGGCTTCGCAGCGTCCGCTTCAGCAGGCGCCCACAACGGTCGATGGGGGAGGCGGTGTCTTCCACCCGCGCCCCCCGCCTGCTCACGCTGACGCTGCTCGCCCTGAGCCTGCTCGCCTTGGCGGCGCCGGCCGCGTGGGCAGACGAGGTGTTCGTACTCGACAACGACTACGTCGTTCGCGGCCAGGTCGTACGCGAGACCGAGGATCGCCTCATCGTGCGGCTCACGGGCCTGATGGAGCGCAACACCGTCACGCTCCGCCGATCGGAGATCGTCCGGCGGTATGAGCAAGGCGGCCCGAGCTCGCCGCCGGTGGCACGCAGTGGCGATGCCGACAAACCCGCGTCCGGTGGCAGCGACCTCGCTGCGCAGGTTCCTGCCGGGGGCATGCCGCGGACCACGCGCTACGACGAAGTCGGTGCGGTCGCGATCACGCCGCCGACCGATGACCCGCGCGATGGCGATCCGCCGCTGGCGCGCGAGAACTTTGGCGAGCGCCTCGCTCGTGTGACGCGACTGGCGTTTCCGTCCTCGTTTGAGGGGCGGCTCCTTGTGGCCCTGCTCCTGCTCGTGGCACTCGCGACCGTCGTCGGAGGCGGCGCGCGCGTGCTCGGCATGAAGTCGCCATCCCTGCACTCGTCCACCTCGCTGGGGCTCATGCTTGGCGTGTTCCTGCTGGGCGACATCCTCATGCACGAGGAAGTGCTGCGCGCGGACCGCGCGCTCTGGATCCTGCCGCTCCAGGCCGCCGCTTGGCTCGGTACGGCGCGGACCGTACTCGACGCACCCCTCGCCAAGGTCGTGCCTCTGTTCTCCCTGGTGCTGTTCGTGGCGACCTGCTTTGTCTTCCTGACCGGCTCCCTGCTCGTCGCGCTCTGATCCCCAGGTAGACTGGCGGGCATGGCGCTTCTCCTTGCCCTCCTCGCGCTGATCGTCGCCGGCCTCGCGGTCTTGGCGGCTTGGCGGTCCCATCGCAGCGCCCACCGCCTGGCGCTTGAGATGGTGCAGCTGCGCGATCGCTTGGCGCGGGCGGAGGCGGCCCGCGCGGCAGCGGTGGCCCGGGCCGCCGAACAGCCGGCGCTCGCAGTCGATGACGAGGGCACCCGCGAGCGGCTCGCGCACCTCGAGGCGGCCCT
>JAQBWE010000182.1 GCA_027625315.1 Planctomycetota bacterium | reverse complement strand
ACCTCGCCCGCCGCACCTGGCTGCGCGGTGCACGGCGCGCTTGTCGAGTGGGGCGGGCGGCGCCTGGACGCGATTCGGATCGAGGCCGGGCCCGCGGGCTACACCGGTCGGGTGCGCTTCGAGGGGCGCGGTGTCGTGGGTCTGCGCGGCGGGCGCCTGTTGAGCGACGGCCGGCTGCGGGTGGAACCGGGCCGGGCGGCCTGGGTCCTGCGCGAGACGGAGGCCACCGGCGCGGCGGCTCAGGCAGCGGAGGACCGGAGCCTCGGGAGCATCCTGACCCTCCTGCGGGGGACTGTGGAGCCGCGCGACGTGCGGGTAGGATGGGTGCCGGCGCTGCCCGTGCGCGTCGAGGGCTGGGGACCTGTACCTGCCGCGACCGCCGCGATTCGGAGCCCCTGAGCCGTCGGACGCACCGCCCCCGGCTTGACCGCATGGGGCCAGACACTACCCTCGGGCGCTTTGCCCGAGCCCACGCCTACCGGCGGCTGAGGATCCCTCCGATGCAGAAGACCACCGTCGCCAAGACCGACCGCAACCACGCCGAGTGGTATGTGGTCGATGCCTCCAAGGAGCGCCTCGGTCGCATGGCCGCAGAGATCGCCCGCCGACTGATGGGCAAGCACAAGCCGCTCTACACGCCGCACGCGGATGTCGGTGACTACATCGTGGTCATCAACGCCACCCAGGTGCAGCTGACCGGCGCGAAGAAGCAGAACAAGGTCTACCGCTCGCACACCCAGTATCCGGGTGGCCTGCGCGAGATTCCCTACGCCGTCATGATGGAGCGTCATCCGGACGAGGTCATCCGCCTCGCCGTCCGTCGCATGATGCCCAAGACGATCCTCGGCCGGCATATGCTGAAGAAGCTCAAGGTCTACGCCGATGCCAGCCACGATCACCATGCCCAGAACCCGACGCCCCTGGCGTTCGGCACGGGCGCCTAGATAGGCGCCAAGGCAACCGCCGATACGCCGACGGATCCCGTCGAGGAGATTTTCTATGCCCGCTAGCGATTTCACCCTGGGTACCGGCCGTCGTCGTACGGCCGTCGCGCGAGTTCGCATCCGCCCCGGCCAGGGCACGATGCAGATCAACGAGCGCCCGTGGAGCGAGTACTTCACGACGCCCGCCCAGCAGCAGTCCGCGCGGATGCCCCTCGCCATCGTAGGCGTGGAGAGCCGCTACGACATCTTCGTGAAAGTGCACGGTGGTGGTCCTCAGGGTCAGGCGGACGCGGTCCGCCACGGGCTCGCCCGTGCGTTGGTCAAGGCCGACGACAACCTCGAAGAGGCCCTGCGTGCCGCCGGCATGTTGACGCGCGACGCGCGCGTCAAGGAGCGCAAGAAGTACGGTCAGCGTGGCGCCCGCGCCCGCTTCCAGTTCTCGAAGCGCTAAGCAGCCAGCAGCCTCCAGCCTCCAGCCTCCAGCCAGCAGCGAGCAGCGAGCAGCGAGCGGCGTGTGGCTGTTCGTCGACCGGCGACCCACTGGCAGCCGATCTGCTCCCCTCGCGGTCTGCGATCAAGCGGGCTGCGCCAGGGTGGTCGGCCGCCACGCGCGCCCGTACCGCCTGTGGACCTCGGCTTGCGTCGGGGGCGTTGGCCGCGTTTCGCCGTAGCCTAGGCACTCGTTCACCATCCGGGAGAGTGTCACGTGGCCGGCCATAGCCATTTCGCCAACATCATGCACAAGAAGGCGCGCGCCGATGCCAAGCGCGGCCGCTCCTTCTCCAAGATCTCGCGCCTCGTCATGGCCGCCGTCCGTCAGGGCGGGCCGAAGCCTGAAGACAACCCGCGCCTCGCGCTGGCCGTCGAGAAGGCGCGCGCCGTGAACATGCCCAAGGACACGATCAAGCGCGCGATCGACCGCGCGAGCGGAGCGGCTGGCGGCAGCGACTTCGAGGAGCTCACCTACGAGGGCTACGGGCCCAACGGTGTCGCGATCCTCGTCGAGACGCTGACCGACAACCGCAACCGCACGAACACCGACGTAAACACCATCTTCGGCAAGAACGGCGGCTCCATGGGGGCCCCGGGCTCCGTCGCGTGGATGTTCCAGCGCAAGGGCGAGATCGAGCTGCCCCAGGCGTCGATTGCCGAGGAGCGGCTGTTTGAGCTGGCCGTGGACGCGGGCGCCGAGGACGTGCAGCTCATGGACGCGGAGTCCGATGACGCGCGCTACCTCGTCACCTGCGATGTGACGTCATTCGAGGCCGTCAAGAACGCCCTGATCGCCGCGAAGCTCAAGCCGATTCGGGCTGAGTTCGCCATGATTCCGGCCAATGTGATCGAGGCCGACGAAGACACGGCCCGCATCGTCATGCGGCTCCAGGGCTTGCTTGAAGAGAACGACGATGTCCAGGCCGTCACCACGAATCTCGACGTGACCGAGGAAGTCGCAGCCAGACTCTCGGAGGGCTAGGCCGACGCCCCCGCTCGCCGAACCCAGGTGGCCACGATCCGTTGGAGCGCCCATGAACACGCCGGACGCCGAGGGAGCCAAGGTGCGCGCATCGACCGAGAGAACCGCGGCCCCCCAGGCCGCGCTGCTCCAAGCGCTCCAGCGCAACATCGCGCGGGTGTTCCTGGGTCGACCCGAAGTGGTGCGCCATGTCGTGACCGGTCTGCTGGCCGGCGGCCATGTCCTGCTCGAAGACGTGCCCGGTGTGGGCAAGACGGTGCTCGCCAAGAGTCTGGCCCGCTCGATGGACGCCGACTTCCGGCGCGTGCAGTTCACGCCGGACCTATTGCCGAGCGACATCCTCGGTGTGGCGATCTACGACCAGGGCACGGGTGCGTTCGAGTTCAAGCCGGGGCCCGTGTTCACGCAGATCCTGCTCGCGGATGAGATCAATCGCGCCACGCCCCGCACACAGTCTGCGCTGCTGGAGGCGATGAACGACGCGCAGGTGAGCGTGGATCGCACCTCGCATCCGCTGCCCACGCCGTTCTTCGTGATCGCGACGCAGAACCCCTACGAGTTCGAGGGCACGTATCCGCTGCCTGAGAGCCAGCTCGATCGCTTCATGCTGCGTATCCGCATCGGCTACCCATCCGAGGCCGACGAGAAGCAGATCGTGCGCGCGCAGCAGGTACGCCATCCCCTCGACGAACTGGAAACCGTGGTGACGGCCGACGACATCCTGGGTCTGCAAGCGACGGCACGCCGCGTGCGGCTTGAAGACAGCGTGCTCGACTACGCCCTGGCCGTCGTGCGCGAGACGCGCGCCGAGAAGCATCTCTCCGTGGGTGCCAGCCCGCGTGCGACGATCGCCCTCACTCGGGCAGCCCAGGCCCACGCGCTCGTGGCCGGGCGCGACTTCGTGTTGCCGGACGACATCAAGGCCCTGGCCGTACCCGTGCTTGCGCACCGCGTGGTCGGTGCGGGCCTCGGCAGCGAGGACGGTCGCGACGAGCGCGAGCGGATCATTCGCGAGTTGATCGACCGGCTCGAGGTGCCGATCTGATGCGCGCCCGAGCGAAGTTCACCCGGCTGGCGCTGCTGGCGCTCCCGCTGCTGATGCTGGCGGGCTGTGCTGACGAGCCGACGCCGGTACCCGTGACCGAACAGGTCTGGCACCTGGCTCCGCAGGAACTTGTGCGACTGTTCCTCGAGCACGACGAGGGTGCGCTCGCCTGGGTGCCCGCGGATGCACTCGCGAAGGTCGACCTCGCCGATGAGATGCAGCTCCTGCGGTTCACGGAGCTGCTCTCCAAGACCGTCGTGGCCCGCCTGGTCTTGCGCAGCGACAACACCTTCGTGTTGGATCTGCGCGCGGAAGACGAGGACGCGGCGTGGCGGACCGTCAAAGCGACCGGCGCGTTCGAGGAGACGAACAACCTCATTCGCCTGCGTGTGCGCGAGCGATCGAGTAAGAACCTGGCGCCACTCGAAGTCGCCGACGAGGTGCTCGTGCGCCGCCACCCGACGTGGCTGGCCCTCGAGGCCCTGAACCGCACCATTCCGCTGTCGCAGCGCGACCTGTAGGGGCCCCCGCGCGCGCCCGCTCGTCTGGCGCCGATGAGACCTACACGTCGGCCTCGGCCGCACCCGCTGCGGCGTGGGCCGCGGCCAGGCGAGCGATGGGCACGCGGAACGGCGAGCAGGAGACGTAGTCCAGGCCCACCGACTGGCAGAACGCGATGCTGGCCGGATCGCCGCCGTGTTCCCCGCAGATGCCCACCTTGAGGCCGGGCTTGCTGGCGCGCCCGCGTTCCGTCGCGAGGCGCACGAGCTCGCCGACGCCCGTCTGGTCGAGCGTCTGGAACGGATCGGCGGGCAGGATGCGCTGCTCGACGTAGCCCGGCAGGAAGGAGCCGACGTCGTCGCGGCTGAATCCGAACGTGAGCTGCGTCAGGTCGTTCGTGCCGAACGAGAAGAACGACGCCTCGGCGCCGATCTCCTCGGCGCGGAGCGCGGCGCGCGGAATCTCGATCATGGTGCCGAAGATGACGGGCACCTTGATGCCCTTCTTGGCGATCACGTCCTTGGCGATCGCTTCGAGGCGGTCGCGCAGCGTCGTGTACTCGGTGACGGAGCCGATGAGCGGAATCATCACTTCCGGCTGCGGATTCTGGCCCTTCTTCTTGTTGGCGCACGCTGCTTCGAAGATCGCCAAGACCTGCATCTCGTAGATCTCGGGGTACGTGATGCCGAGCCGGCAGCCGCGATGCCCAAGCATCGGGTTCATCTCATGCAGCCGCCGTGCGCGCTCGCGCACCTCCTCGGCGGGCACGCCCAACGACTTCGCGACTGCGGTCACGCCCGCGTCGTCGTGCGGGAGGAACTCATGCAGCGGCGGGTCGAGCAGCCGGATGGTGACGGGCAGGCCGTCCATGGCCTTCAGGATCCCGGCGAAGTCGCGCCGCTGGTAGGGCAGCAGCTTGCGCAGCGCCTTGCGGCGGGCGCGCTCGTCTTCCGCAAGGATCATCTCGCGCATCGGCGTGATGCGGTCGTCGCCGAAGAACATGTGCTCTGTGCGGCACAGGCCGATGCCCTCGGCACCGAAGGCGCGCGCGGCTTTGGCGTCGGCGGGCGTGTCGGCGTTGGCGCGCACGCGCATCGTGCGCAGTTTGTCGGCCCAGCCGAGGAGCGTCTCGAACTCTGAGCCGGGATCGGCCGGCATCGTGCGAACGGTGCCGAGCATGACCTGGCCGCTGCTGCCGTCGAGGGAGAGGATGTCGCCGTGGGCAACGACCGTCTCTCCGACGCGGAACGTGCGCGCCACGTCGTCGATGCGCACAGCCCCCGCGCCTGAAACGCAGCACTTGCCCATGCCTCGGGCCACCACCGCGGCGTGCGAGGTCATGCCGCCGGTCGCGGTGAGGATGCCCTCCGCGGCGTGCATGCCGCCGACGTCCTCGGGGCTCGTCTCGTTGCGCACGAGAATCACAGGGACCCCGCGCGCGGCGTGATCCTTGGCGTCGTCGGCCGTGAAGACCACCTGCCCGCAGACGGCACCGGGGCTCGCCGGCAGGCCGGTGGCGATGACCTGGCGCTCGGCCTTGGGGTCGAACTGCGGGTGCAGAAGCCGATCGAGCTCTTCGGGTGCGATGCGCGCCACAGCCTCCGGGCGGGTGATGAGGCGCTTGTTTGCCATCTCCACGGCGATGCGTACGGCGGCTCGCGCCGTGCGCTTGCCCGTGCGCGTCTGCAGGATGTACAGCGTGCCCTGCTCGATCGTGAACTCGATGTCCTGCATGTCGCGGTAGTGCTTCTCCAGCACTCTGCGGACGCCCTCGAGTTGCTTGAACGCCTTGGGCGACTCCTTGGCGAGCCCCGCGAGTACCTGAGGCGTGCGGATGCCGGCGACGACATCCTCGCCCTGCGCGTTCATGAGGTACTCGCCGTAGAAGACGTCCTCCCCCGTTGACGGATCGCGCGTAAAGCAGACGCCCGTGCCCGAAGTCGGCCCCAGGTTGCCAAACACCATGCTCTGCACGTTGACCGCCGTGCCGAGCAGGCCGTCGATCTTGTGGATGCGGCGGTATTCCACCGCGCGTCCGCCCATCCACGAGCCGAAGACCGCGGCGATGGAGCGCAGGAGCTGCTCCTCGGGGTCATCGGGGAAGGGGCGACCCGCGAGCTTGGCGAAGAGCTTGAGGTAGTCCGCCACGACGCGCTCAAGCGCGGCTTCATCGAGTTGGCTGTCGGACTCGACGCCCGCAGTCTCTTGCGCGAGTTCGAGTAGATGCTCGAAGCGCGCGAGCCCGAGGCCCTCAACGACGTTCGCGAACATCTGGATGAAGCGGCGGCGCGCATCGAGCGCGAAGCGGCGGTTGCCCGTCTGCCGCGCGAGGCCCTCCATGGCCGCGGCGTTGAGGCCGAGGTTGAGGACCGTATCCATCATGCCGGGCATCGAGAGCCGGGCTCCGCTGCGGACAGACACGAGCAGCGGGCGGTCGGGGTTGCCGAAGCCCTTGCCGGTCGCCTGCTCGAGCTTGCGGATCGCCTGACGGACCTCACCGACTACGTCCGCGGGCAGCCGCCGGTCGGCCTGGTAGTAGCGGTCGCAGACGGTCGTGGCGATCGTGAAGCCGGGGGGGACCGGAAGGCCGATCCGACACATCTCCGCGAGGTTGGCGCCCTTGCCGCCCAGCAGATCGCGGTCGGTGGCCTGTCCATCGGCCTTGCCGGGACCAAAGTGCCAGATCGTGCGGGGGGCCTTCTGGCCGCCCGACTTGCGCTTGATTGCCTTCGCCCTCGGCATGCTGCTGCTCCGCGCCAGCGGTCGGGTGCGACCCGCGACTGGCCTCCGCGGCACGGTACCCCGATGCACCCCCGA
>JAQBWE010000181.1 GCA_027625315.1 Planctomycetota bacterium | reverse complement strand
CTCCGCCGCCGCGTGGTGGGCGGCCAGGGCCAGCGCCGGATGCGAGCGCACATCGCTGCCCGCGCAGCGCGCGCGCAGCGCCGCGGCGCCGCGTAGCAGCGCCAGGGGATCCACGCCCACGAGGCGAGCGGGGAGCAGACCAGCAGCCGTCAGCGCTGAGAAGCGCCCCCCGACGCCCACGGGAATGTCGAAGCACGCATAGCCGCGCTCGCTCGCGCGCGCGCGCAGGGGATTGGGTTGGCTTCCGACCACGACGGCGATACGTGCCGGCGCCGCGGCGCCCAGCGCCTTCTCCAGCCAGGCCTCAATCACGAGGAAGACTGCCGTCGTCTCAAGCGTCGTCCCCGACTTCGAGATGCCCACCAGTACGGAGCGGGCCGGGTCGAGGCGCGTGGTGAGCGCTTGGACGGCTACGGGATCAACGGTGTCGAGCACGTGCAGCCGCGGCGCCTCCGGTGTGCGCAGCGCGGCGACGACCCGCGCGGTGAGCGCGGAACCGCCGATTCCCACCAGCACGACGTCGTCGGTCGGCGGCAACGAGTCTGCCCACGCCATGACGGCGCGGGCCGGGGCCTCATCCAGGGGCAGATCGAACCACGCGGGGGGCTCCGCCCCGGGCCACGGCGGCAGCGCGGCATGGCGTGCGAGCTGCTGATCGACCGCTGCAGCCGCCACGCCCCGACCCGCACCGAGGGCCAGGTCCGAGGCGTAGGTAAGGTCGACGATCAAGGGCCGCATGCCGGGCCGTGGTACGGCCGCGCGCGGGGGATGGCAAGCCCGGGCGCTACAAACCGGCCAAGTTGCGGATGTTCATGCGCGCCTCGCGCTCGGCCAGCGCGGTGATTTCGTCGCCCAACCCCTCAGTGCCGGCCCACGCGCGCAGCAGGATCACCGTCCGGCGGAGCGCGAAGTCGTCCCGCCAGAGCTCAGTCGCCGTCGCTGCATCTTTGGCGTCGGCGCGGCGCTCCGCGTCCCCCGCCAGAGAGCGGGCCAGCGAGCGGTAGGCCCGCACGCGTCCGAACGCCGGCTCAAGGCCCAGCGCCTTGTCGCAGGCCTTCTCGGCCTCCGCCTGCTTGCCATCAAGCCAAGCGGCGCAGGCAACGGCGTACGCCTGCTCAGCCGGAGCGAAGTCCCCAAGCTTGGTGCCTTCGTCGTCCGAGAAGAATTCGATCCACCCTTCAGGGCTGGACGACTTGCGCTTGGATCCGTTGAAGCGCAGCTGAAAGCCCTCCTCGTCGTCGCCGCACTTCGACTCCCCGTGCACGGAGCGATAGACCGTCACCTCGGAGTCGCCGTTCATCTCGATCGTGGGGCCAAACCAGTCACCAGAGACGGTGAAGTGGCTGCCACAGCGCGAGCGGAAGTACGTGAGCGCGCGGCGCGGCCAGCCCGCGGTCTTCACCTCCCCCAGGTCCCCCGTGTAGTCCCCGCTCTGCCCGAGCACCTGCGCACCCGCGGCAAAGCGCGCGGCGAGCAGCTTCTTGCGCACGGTTGCCGCGGCCTCCGAGCCCAAGGCCTCCATGAGCCGCGCTTGGAACCAGAACGTGAGAAAGTCATCGCCCACGCGACTGCCCGCGCGGATCTCCTTCTGGCCCAGCTTGGCCACGGCCGCAGCATCGCCAGCCCACGCATGGGCTTCCGCGCGTAGCGCCAGCGCCTCAGGATCTGCCAGTGACCCCAGGTGCTTTAACGCCGTGGCGGCGTCGCCGAGCCACAAGGCCGTGCGCGCGCCAAACAGCCGGCCCGCGGAGTCCATATCCAGCACGCGGTCCGAGGCCGCGAGCGCCTCCTTCGCCCGCCCAAGCCGGGCGTAGCTAACCGCCAAGCCCTTGGCAACGCTGAGGCTCGTCTTGTCTCCGGCCTCAAGCCCGAGCAGCGCGCCTTCGTAGTCGCCCGCCTCGAACGCGGACTTCGCCAGCAGGGCGCCGAGCATCGGGTGACCCGTCCGCGCGAAGTGCTCCTTGAGCGCTTTGGCCGCGGTCGCCACATCACCCGTGGAGGCGAGCAGTCGGTCGTACGACGTGATGTGCTCTTCGGTCGGGTCGAGACCCAGCGCCTGGGCCGCCGCGTCAAGCGCCTTGGCCAGCAGGGCGTCTTCGTCGTGACTGTCGTCTTCTGAGCGCGGCGCGCGCGCCTGCCGCTCGTAGCAGAGCGCGGTCAGGTGGTAGAGCGTGACGTCCTGCACTCGCTTCGTCGCGGCGGCCAGCACCTCCAGCGCTTCGTGGGGAAAGCCCTCGTCGAGCGCGAGCTGGGCCAGCCCGAGCGCCGCGGCCACGCAGCCAGGGTGCTCCTCGAGAATCTCCTCGAGGAGCGCAGCGCCATCGTCCTCGCGACCCTCGGTGATCAGGTGCCGACCCTTCGCCGCGCGCGCGGCGACGCTCTTGCCGTTGCGCGCGAGCGCGGCGTCGATGTGTTTGCCACGCTCCTTGGCATCCTTCGCCAGCGCGGCGCGGGCGAGATCGAACGCCACCGCCTCGGGCGCCTGCGCCTGACACTCGCGCACGATGCCGTCCCACAGTCCGCTGGCGTCCTTGCCGAGCCCCTGCCAGACGCGCGCGTAGAGCAGCCAGAACTCGACCGAGTCGCTGGCCTCGGCGCGGCGCGCGTCCAAGACCTCGAGCGCCTTCGTGAGGCTCGCCCGGTCGCCCTTGGCGGCCAAGCCGGCGCCTGCGTCGTAGGCGGCTTGGACTGTGCCGGGCGCTTCGTCCTCGGCGCGCGCCGCCGGGGAACCCAAGGCGAGCAAGCACAGCACCCCCAGGAGGCAGTTGGGAACCAGCAGGCGAGCCAGCCGCCCGCCACGAACACGTCGATCCATCATCGGAAGCCCTCGTCCATCGGACCCACCGAGCCTACCGGAGATACGAGCGAGGTGGGATGGGCCTCGTCATGGCCCTGTCCGTGCCGCCCGGGGCGGGGTTCAATACGCCCCTATGCAGGACTCCACTCCCCTGATCTGGCGGCCGGATCCGGCCGCCGTCGCCGCCGCCAACGTCACGCGACTGATGCACAAGGCGGGCGTCGCCGACTTGGCGGCGCTGCAAGCCTGGTCCGTGGCCGACATCGGCCGTTTCTGGGATGTCGCGCTCAAGGACCTCGAGCTCGCTTGGTACCGACCCTACGAGCAGACCTACGACGACTCCGCGGGCTTTCCCTGGACGCGCTGGTTCCTCGGCGGCCGCACGAACATCGTGCTCAACTGCCTCGACCGCCATGTCGCCGCCGGACGGGGCGGACGAACGGCCCTCCTCGGCGAGGGCGATGACGGCGGCACGACCACACGCACCTACAGCGAGCTGAAGGACGAGGTTGGCCGGGTCGCCGGCCTGCTGCGCGCGCTCGGCGTCGTCCCGGGCGATCGCATCGGCATCTACATGCCGATGGTGCCCGAGGTGGTCGTCGCGCTCTTCGCTTGCTTCCAGGTTGGCGCCGTGGCGATTCCCGTGTTCTCGGCGTTCGGCGCCGAAGCCCTGGCGGTGCGACTCAACGACGCGCGTGCGGTCATTCTGTTTACGGCCGACGGCGGGTTCCGGCGCGGCAAGGCGGCGGCGGTCAAGCCCGCCGCCGACGAGGCGGTCGCGCAGGTGCCGACGCTGCGACATCAGATCGTGCTGCGTCGCACCGGGGAGCCGGTCCCGTTCACCGCGGGGCGCGATCTGTGGTGGGACGAAGTCGTGCCGACGCGTGCGCCCGACCCGCGTACCGAGGAGCTCGAGTCCGAGGCGCCCGCGATGATTCTGTACACCTCGGGCACGACCGGCAAGCCCAAGGGCACCGTGCATACGCACGGCGGCTGCCTCGCCCAGATGAACAAGGAGTTGGCCTACGCGTTCGATGTGAAGCCGGAAGATCGCTTCTTCTGGCTCACCGACATCGGCTGGATGATGGGCCCCTGGGAGATGATCGGCGTCACATCCCTCGGCGCATCGGTGCTGGTGTACGAGGGTGCGCCGAACTGGCCGACGCCCGGCCGCCTGTTCGAAGTGGTGGCCCGCCACCGCATCACGCATCTCGGCCTCGCCCCGACGGCCATCCGCCTCTTGCGACGCGCGGGCGACGACCTCGCCGCATCTCACGACCTGTCGTCGCTGCGCATCCTGGGCTCTACGGGTGAGCCGTGGGATCCCGAGTCGTGGACGTGGTGCTTCGAGCAGGTCGGAGGTGGGCGCTGCCCCATCATCAACATCTCCGGCGGGACGGAGCTCGTGGGCTGCCATTTGTCGCCGCTCGCCATCACGCCACTGAAGAACAGCACGCTCTACGGGCCAGCCCTCGGCATGGACGTGGACTGTTTCGATGAGGACGGCCAGCCCATGCGCGGCGGATTGGGCCATCTCGTGCTCAAGCAACCCGCGCCGAGCCTCACGCGCAGTTTCTTGGGCGATGACGCGCGCTACCTCGCGACCTACTTCGAGCGCTTCGGACCGTCGGTCTGGTACCACGGCGACTGGGCCTACGTGGACGAGGATGGCTACTGGTTCCTCCACGGCCGCAGCGACGACACGATCAACGTCGCTGGCAAGCGCGTGGGCCCGGCTGAGGTTGAGGCCGCCATCGTCGAGCATCCTGACGCCAGCGAGGCCGCGGCGGTTGGCGTCCCGGACGAGCTCAAAGGCGCCGACGTCGTCGCGTTCGTCGTGCTACGCCCGGGCGCGGAGGAGAGCGAGGCCCTGCGCGCCGCGCTATCCGATCAGGTGATTGCACACCTGGGCAAGACCCTCAAGCCCAAGGCGATCCGCTTCGTGGACGCACTGCCCAAGACGCGCTCGGCCAAGATCGTGCGCGGCATCATCAAGCGCCGCTACCTCGGCGAAGACGTGGGCGACCTCGCTAGCGTCGAGAACCCTGAAGCGGTCGAGGCCATCGCGCGCAGCCGCTAGCCAGGCAGCGTCACGACCTGGTGGTCGATCGCCTCTTCGACGAGGACCTCTTTGAGGTCGTCCCAGGTGGTCGCCTCGGTGCCGAGGAAGTCCGTGGCGGCGTCGCCGCAGATGATGATCTCACCTGCGCCGAAGGCGTGGGCCAGCTCGAGTGACTCGCGACCCACGATCTGGCGTGCGCGCGGATCGCCCATGAACTCGTCGTAGTCATCCGGACGACACAAGACCACGAAGCCGGGGAACAGCAGGAAGTGCCCGAGCCGCAGCGGTACGCGTACGCGCAGGATTTCCTTGTTGGCCTTGATCTTCTCGCCCAGATCCACGGGCGTGATGTCGTCGGGGATGAGCTCGCCCCACTCCTCGGCATCCACGTTGGTGAGCTCGACTTCGAACGCGTCCGTCTCGGGGGGGTCGATGTTGAGGAACCCGGGGCCCAGCAGCTGCTCGAGCACCGCACAGGTGGCTCCGCCGAGGGTGCGCGTTGTGGAGATGAGGATTTCGATCGACACGGCGGCATCCTGCCACCCCCGAGGAGGGGAGGCGAGAATCGGACCTACCGTCCGCCGGCCATCTGCGCGGCCAGCTGCTGGGCAATCCGGAAGAGGTTCAGCGCGCCGAGCCGGGCGTTGTTGCGCTCCTCAGCGGTGACGGCACCGTCGGCCAGGACCTTGTCGAGGAACGCGCCGTAGTTGCCCACGACCATGACGGCCATCGGAGGCAGGCCGGGCACATCGGCCATGCCCTTCTCGATCGTGCGGATGAGCGCGCGCAGGTCCTCGAGTTCCTCCACGGACGGCGCCACCTCATCGCGCCAGGTGGGGCGCGTCTCGCCCTGCACGATGCGCATGGTCAGGTCGCGCGCCCAGCGCGTGCGCGCGAGCAGCTGGTCGAATTGGATGCGCGGCGCCACGTCACCGGTCTGGTGGTAGTCCTCACACGCGCCGCTCGTGAGGAACACGTACGGGATCTGCGCGTCGCGGAACGGCTCGTAGTCGGAGTAGCCGGGCTGGAAGTCGATCCCGATCCGCGAGAGCCGGCCACCCTCAGGCACGCCCGCCGCAGCGACGTGCGCCGCCAACGCCGCGCTGCTCTCAGTGCCCATCACGAACAGATGTCCGGGGGCGAGATCGGCCACGGATCGACCGAGCATGTCCATCGTCACAAACGCGGCCAGCCGCTCCAGCGGCAACGGCGGCTCGGCCACGTAGTGCTTGCTGCCGAGGAGCTGCTGTTCCTCGAGATCAAACGCAACGAACACAAGACCGCGGCGAAAGGACGTGGGCGCCGCCTTGTGCCTAGCGCCCAGACAGCGCGCGATCTCGAGCAGCGCGCCGACACCTGAGGCGTTGTCGTCAGCGCCAGCGAACGTCATGCTCGTGCGGATGCTCGTCTCGCCATCGACGATCTCGGTGACCTTCTCGCCCAGATGGTCGTAGTGCGCGGAGAGGATCACGTGCTCTGATCCCTCGGGTCCCGGCAGCCAGGCGACCACGTTGCGCAGCGCCGGCGCCTTCACGCCGCCTTGATCGTGAAACATCGAGTCGCGGCCGGGCAGCGGCACGAGCCCCGCCTCGGCGAACGCCTGCGCGATGTAGGCCGCCGAGGCCTCCCGCTCGGGCCAGCATCCGCGGCCTTTGCGCTCGGGCGCCGCCAACCAGCCCACGTGCGCTTCGAGGCGCGCCTGCTCGATGTCGGCCGCGGCCGGCTTGGCCTCACCCGGCGCGTCCTCAGCGGACGCGGGTCGCGTCATGGGCGCGAGGAGGAGTAGGCAGACGAACAAGGCGAGGGCGCTACGCATGCTCCGATGCTACCGCGTCGGCCGACCCTACGGGTTGTAGGCGTTCACCTCATTCCGAAGTGGAGAAGCCGACTCGGCTGGCTCAACCCCGTCCGGAAGCAGGATGAGGGCTC
>JAQBWE010000180.1 GCA_027625315.1 Planctomycetota bacterium | reverse complement strand
AGCCGGCTGCCCCACACCCTCGCCCCACGAACCCGATCGCGTGCGATCGGCCCCTGATCCGGCATTCGGACGCAGGATCGCGGCGCGCGTCGCACCACCCCCGTCGAAGAAGGCGGTGAACGGATACAGGCGCTCTAGCGGCGCGGGGCCTTGCGGTCCTGGTCAAGTCGCATGAGGACGAAGTTCAACGCCAGCCGATGGCTGGAAATGGTGCCCGCGATGTTGCCGGCCTCTTGGAAGTAGTGCCCCATTGCGTGCAGCACGCGGCCGCGACCGTAATGAAACGTCGCCGCGACGCCGGGGCTGCGATTGAACTGATCGCGCAGCGCAGGGCAATCGATGAGCATCTCGACAGCGTCCGTCCGTCCGATCGACATGTCGAACGACGCCTGCTCGAGCCACCACTTGCCCTGCACGCCGGCCGTGAACACGCCCTCGAGCAGCGGGTGGTCCTGCGCGCCTTGATGCGGTTCGATGTGCAGAACCATTTCGGGGAGGTGCGCCCGATTGCCATTGGTGCGGATGTAGCCGGGGAACGCGTGCGGCAGGACGTTTGATACGCCCCAGTCGGTCGTGAACAGATAGCCGCCATCGCGAACAAACCGCTGCAGGTTCGTGCCGATGCTGGCCATGCGGCGTTGCCCGAGCGACTCGCCGCAGTTCCAGAAGACGACCTTGTACGAGCGGAAGTCCTCGTCGCGCTCGCCACTCAACGACCACGGTGCGACCTTGACGTACTTCAGGCGCAGCGCGTCGAGGACGCGCTCGATGTGATCGAACGAGCCCGCCACGACCAGGATGTCGTTCTCGTCCAGATCCTCGAGCTTCGCACCATTGCCGCGGCGGCCGCGGCCGAGTTGGCCGCGCACGATGTCGGCCGCATCTTGATTGCCCTGGCCCGCGCCGCCCTTGCTGAACACACGCGCCGCGGAAGTCGCCAGCACCTTGTTCGCGCGAGCCTTCGTGCGCCGCGCCGCCGTGCTAAGGCTGGGCATGAGACCGATCTGCGGCGGGTCGTTCTCTTCCAGCACATCGTCGGTGATACGCAACTGACTGGCGGTGTCGGGAGTCGCGGGGTCTTGCTCGGGCATCTCAGGCAGCGGGATGGCCTCCGCGAGCGCGGGCTCCTCCAACTCCTCGAACTCGGCAGGCATCTCATCGAGGTCGAATTCGTCGCTCTCGGCGCTGAGCTCTTCTTCTTCGGCCTCAAGCGACGCCACGATGGCGCCGGGACCGAGCTTCGGCGGTGGTGCGTCGGTGGTGTAGATGAGCGAGAGGATGAAAAAGACGAGCAGGTGGAAGCCGATGGAGAGTGCGTAGAAGGGGCTGCGCTTGAGTGCGAGCAGGAGCTCGGTGGGGAAGTCGAGTGAGGCGAACTTCGGCACCTCGGGCGGCGGGCTGCTCGGCGCGCCTCCGGCGGGTGTCGCGCTCGCATTCGTCGCTGCGGCGGCCTGGGTGGTGGCGCCTTGCGTCACAAGAGTCCGGCGGCGGTTTCGGCCGCGCGTTCCCCGCGACTCAGTGGCGTCGGCGCGCAGTAGTGGGGTCGACTCGCTGGCTGCTGCCGGGGCAGGTGAACGGCGGACGCCGCCTGCCGGCACGCCCGGTAGGGCGGGTAGATCCACCGGCTCGGCGAGATCGAAGAGGCGCGGTCGCGCCGCAGCGCTGGCCGTCGCCGGCAGGCCCTCTTCGTAGTCGCCAAACAGCGGGGCGGACGCGGCTTGGGGGAGGAGTCCGATCAACGCCACGCCGATGCCGGCGAGCTCGATCTCGTCGCCAACGCGGAGTGTGGCGCGCCGGTCTGTCCCCAAGAGCTCCACGAGCAGCTCGCTCTCCTTACGGGTGAGGGCGAGCGCGTGCGGCGCCAGGTCCGGGTGGGCGAGGGTCACGTCAGCGGTGGGATCGCTGCCCACGAGGAGCGCGCGGCGGTCGCTGCTCACCTCATGGGTGGTCTGCCCGATCGTGAACCGCAGGACGATCAACCTAGGCCTCCCGGCTTGGCGGGCAGGGAATCTGCTCGCCTACTCTGTTGAACGTCACCAAGCGTAGCAGGGGTGCGCGCGGCGTTTTGAATCTCGTAACGTGGCCGCGGGCCGCCGCTAGTCGCGTCGATCGCGGGTGAGATCGGCGACGCCAGCGGCCAGGGCGAGTACCCAGGCCCCGGAATGGGTCTGCCAGGCCCCGCACCAGTAGGTGAGTCCTGCTTGCCAGGGCTCAGGGCCTTCGTCGCTCACCAACATGGAGCCGTGGTCGTACAGGACCCACGCGGGGCCCAACGCGAGGCACAGCAGCGCGAGTCCGGTCAGCCAGCGGAGCCAACCGGCGGCGCCCAGGAATACAGCGACGATGCCGAGAACGAACACGAGCACCCCGACGAGCTGGGGCAGCGACATCAGGAGCACGCGGACGTAGCCCGAGACGGGTGTGGCGATCTGCTCGTCTCCAACGCCCGCCTCGTACAGGTACTCCTCGGGCGGGTTGAGCAGGAGATCCACCTGCGCGAGAGCCGTGCAGTGGTACGTCGGCGGCAGGCGATGCTGCGCTAGCCGCTCGGTGCCCCACGGCATGAACAGGTTGCCGCCAAGAATCGCAAGCGCCACGAGTAGGGTCTTGCGCCGCGCCGTCCCGCCAGTCTCTGCGGGCAGCATCAGGCACCCGCCCACCAGCGCGGACGCCACGGGCAGGATCCAGAACGACAGATACCGCGGCTCGATCTGGAATGCGGTCAGACCGAGGCCGGCGCCGAAGGCGGCGATGAGGCCGCGCGTACGACTGGGTCGCATGAGCAGAGCGATCACGAGCGTCGCAAGCGCGATGGCGAGCGTGACGAGCTTGGCCTGAGCCGGACCCCACGCGAACCCAGCGGCGGACTGGAGTACCTGGTGCGGCCAGACTGAGGCGTCCGTGCCGAACCGCGGATTGAACATGCTGAGCATCAGCAGGGTCGTCATCAGGAAGGCGACCAGCATGAGCCAGGTGGGGGAGGCGAGCCAGCCGACCCAGCGATCGGCCCCGGTGCGCTGCTCGGGTGCGGGCGTCATGCCACACCTCCGCGGCGTGCGCCGATGTCGGCGATCGCAAACGTGCCGAGCATCCATAGCAACGTGCCACGTGTGATGCCGGTCTCCACGATCTGCTCGAGTAGCGCGCGCAGGCCACTGCCCTCGCGCAACTGCAGCACAGTGCCGGCGAGGCCCGCCGACACGAGTCCAGCAACCAGAAGCCAGAACCCAACCGACGCCGTCAGGCGCGGACGCACGCCGAGTGCCGCAACGACTGCCACGGCGGCTGCCAGGAGGACGAGCGCCTGCGGGACGATGCCCCACCAGAAGTGATTGAGTCGATCCGCGAACTCGTGGCCAGGATCCCGCACCACGATGGCCACCTCATCGAAGAACTCCAGAAGGCGCGAGCCGCCGCCGGAGCCGAAACTCGTGGCGAGTACCCACACCAGATAGCCGACGCCCATCAGGACGAGGGGCCGGCCGACGCTACGCGACGGCGGACTGCGCATCAGCAGCAGCCCGCCGCCAAGCATGATCATCGGGACCATCTGGTTGAGGTTGAAGGTCGCGATCGTGAGGCCGCCGGGGCCGGCCGTCACCTCGAGGAGCAGGATGCCGCCCAGGGCGGCGGCGCCGAGAGCGCGGAGTGTCACGGCCTCGGTGAAGGCCAGCGCCACGCACCAGAAGCCGGTGCCGATCCAAAGCAGGAGGACGGTGTCCACCAGGAGCGAGCTGTGGCCCTGGATCAGCATCTTCCAGGGCCACTCGTGGGACTTCACGCCGAAGAGCGGGTTCGCCATCACGAGGATGACGCCAATCATGAGCAGCCCGGTCACCGCGAGCGGGGGTGAGAACCGGCTCGGCGCGAGCGGAGACGGTTCGAGGGCGGGGCGGCCGGGTCGCATGGGGGGGACATTCCAACAGGACGAGGGGGTCGCGCCAAGGCGAGCCCGGTGAGGGAAGTAACGGGCTTACGTCGGGCCTATTCGGCCGCGGTCACGCTCATGAGCAGGTCGTAGGCCTGCTGGAGACGGAGGAACTTGCGCTCCGCGAGCTGTTGGAACTCGATGTCGAGGTGCGCCACCTTGTCGGGGTGGCAGGTGCGGGAGCGGTCTCGAAATGCCCGTTCGAGGTCGGCCCGCGTCGCGGTCGGGTCCACCCCGAGCACCGCCAGAGCCTGGGACAGGCTGATGGGTGTGGGCAGGGGCGGTTCCGGCGGCGAGGGGTCTGGCTCGCGTGCCGGCGGGGGCGGCCCGTGCCCACTGGATTCGGGCCCGCTGGACTCGGGCGGGCGCTCCCGCATCCAGGGCGGTGCCCGCTCGGAGGGGGGCACGGCCACGGGCGGCTCCCCGGGCGGGGCGTAGCGGCTCTCGCCATGGGGAATCAGCTGGATGATCCGCCCGCAGCCCTGACAGGCGTACTCCATCCGGGGGCCGCCCTGGTGGGCGGCGCGGGCCCGCAGCACCCCGAATCCGGTCACCTCCGAGGCCGTGTAGGCCGTCTGGCAGCGCGGGCAGCGGCCGATCTCCATCGGCGCAGTCTAGCGCCGGGTGGGCGCGAGGGCGGGTCGCCGCTGGCCCCGACCCGGGCCCCGGATTGAAGGGACGGCATGTCCTCGGCTTGACGCGGGCCCCGCTTCAACGAACATGCCTCGCTGGCCCCGCGCGGGGCGAAAGAGGACGTCCGATGCATCTCAAGATTCGCAACACGACTCGCAAGAAGCGTCGCGTCGGCTTCCGCGCCCGCATGAAGACCAAGAACGGCCGGAAGATCGTCAGCCGTCGTCGTCGTCTGCGCGGCACGTTCCCCTAGGCTGGCGCGCCCTTCACGACGCGGGTCCCCAGGCCGAGGACGTTCGCTGCGCCCTGAGCGCGCGTGGCGATCCGGCCGATTCTTGCGCTGCGGCCGAAGCGCTGCTCGCGTCTCGGCCTCTCGGGGTCCGCTACCCTCGACCCGGCTACCCTGGGTCGACGAGCCGCGGCTGACCGACGGCGTCGAGGCCTCCGGGCCGTGATCGGAGATCCCACGTGCAGCGCATCGCCATCTTGCTCTTCCTCCTCGCGGTCGCCGGGGGCGTCTGGTACCTGATCGATCAGGAGAGCCCCGAGCCCGCTTCGACGCTCCCCGGTGACGGCGTCGACCCGGCCGGCGCGAATGGCCAGGACCCCGCCGGCATGAGGGGTGCCAACCGCCCCGTCTCCGACGACGCGTTGCCGGAACTGTTGAAACTCACCAAGCCGGCGCGCGCGCTTCTCATCGGCAAGCATCAGGGCACGTGGCCCGCGCAGGTGCTCGAGGTCTTCCTCCAAATTCGCGAGCTCGAGTTCCGCAGTTGGTACACGCACGACATCGAGTCTCACCTGGGCGCCGAAGGGGAGCACCGCGGCATGACGGCGCTCGGCGCCGGCCCCACCGGCGACTACCTGCAGCAGCACGACGTTCAGGTGCTCTACCTCGACATGTTCGACCCGAACGCGCTACCGCAGGAGTTCTGGAATGTGGTTGCCGAGCGCGTGAACGCAGGGCGCATGGGTCTGTGTGCGCGCCCGACGTATCTCATCGGCGAGGACGGCGTGGGCGTCACGGCGCACCCGATGCTCTCGCACCCGACGCTCAAGACGTTGTTGCCCGTTGCCCGCGGCGCGCTCGTGCAGGGCTCCCCGCCGCTGGGCGTGTACACGGACGCGCGTCCGCTGCGCGTGACCGCGCTCGGCCTCAAGCATCCCGCCACGCGCATGGTGGCCAACACGAAGGCGGCCGCGAAGTCGTGGGAGCGCGCCGGCGCCGGCACCGGAGCCTTCGTTACGAAGTTCTGCTATCCCGTCGAAGAGCTCGTCGCTGGCGCGCAGGTGCTCGTGGAGGTTGAGGCCGCCACGTCTGTGCCCGCCATCGTCGTGGGCCCGGCGAGTTCGAAGGCGCGTGTCCTCTGGATGGGTACGACCGACTTTGGCCAGCCCGCCTACTACAACAGCGCCTCCGACGCGCTGATGAAACTGCTCATCAACCACTGGACGCTCTGGCTGCTCGGCCAACACGGCATCGAGTAGGCAGGGCCCCGGCGTCCTACGGCAGTTGTTGCTCGAAGCGCCGTTGCGCGGCGAGCGCGAAGATCGAATCCGCGCTTGTCTTGGCGAGCAGCGGGGCGAGGAACGGGTCGGTTGCGATCCGCGCGCCGAGCAGGCGATCCCACGTCAGCGCTTCCACCAGGGCGTCGCGCGCGCTGCGTAACGCCCCGACGGACGCGTGCATCTGGGCGAGGTGGTAGTGGAGCAGTCCGTTGTCGACGGCGCCCTTCTCGCGCATGCGCGGCTCGAGCATGGCGCGGCCCTCTCCGCCTCGCCCGCGTAGCAGCAGGATGTATGCCAGCGTGTCGACGGCATTTGCACTCGGCCGGCTTTCGACGCGGCCTTCCAACGTGGTCGAGCGCACGGCTTCGCGCTCGGCGGCTTCGAGCTCGAAGGACGCGAGCGCGCGGTACCACGCGGTGCCGTTGAGCACGTCGGGGTCTTCCGCCGCGCGCAGCCGCGCGCTTGTGAAGAACGCCGTCGCGGCGGCGGCATCACCCCGCGCCGCAGCGGCGGCGCCGAGGAGCGCGTCCTCCGTCGCCCGGTGGCGCGCCCAGAGGTTCGGGTGGTGATCCTCGAGGTTGCCGCGCACGATCGTGCGCACCACCGCGCGCTGTACGCGCGCGGCCTCCTCGAAGCGGTCGGCTTCGGCCAACTCCACGGCGTATCGGCGGTGCAGGTAGAACTGCATCGCGCCATCGTCGGCGCCGAGTCGGCGCGGCGTGCTCC
>JAQBWE010000179.1 GCA_027625315.1 Planctomycetota bacterium | reverse complement strand
GCTGCGCAGCGCCGCGTCGAGCGCAGCCGCGCCGTCGCGGTCGGCCTGATTGATCACGAGGACGTCGGCGATCTCGAGCAGCCCGGCCTTCATGCCCTGCACCACGTCACCTGAGCCTGGGGCCAGCACCACGACCGTCGTGTCGGCCGCGCGGCACACCTCGACCTCGCCCTGGCCAACCCCCACCGTCTCGAGCAGCACGGGGTCGAAGCCGGCCGCGTCGAGCAGATCCGCGGCGTCGTACGCGCCGGCCGCCAAGCCCCCCAGGGCTCCGCGGCTCGCAAGCGAGCGGATGAACACGCGCTCGTCGCTCGTGTGCGCCAGCATGCGGATGCGGTCCCCGAGTAGCGCCCCGCCGGTGAAGGGGCTGCTCGGATCGACCGCCAGCACGCCCACCGTCGCGTCGCGCGCCCGCCAAGCGCTCACGAGCGCCGAGACCAGCGTGGACTTCCCCGCGCCGGGCGGACCCGTCACGCCGATGCGGTGCGCCGTGCCCGTCGCCGGGAGTGCGGCCAGCAGCGCTTCGCCCTCCGGCGTCGCGTTCTCGACGAGCGTGAGCCCGCGCGCGAGTGCGCGGCGGTCGCCCTGCAGAATCGCAGCGGCCAGCGCGTCCATCACCGCAGATACGTGCGCGCGATCACGAGCTTCTGGATCTCGGTCGTGCCTTCGTAGATCTCGGTGACGCGTGCGTCGCGGAAGTAGCGCTCGACGGGGAACTCGCGCGTGTAGCCGGCGCCGCCGTGAATCTGCACGGCTTCCTTGGCGCACCAGTTGGCGTTGCGCGATGCCTCGAGCTTGGCCATCGAGGCCTCGCGGCCATAGGGCCGGCCTTGGCCCTTTAGCGCCGCGGCGCGCAGGGTGAGCAGCCGGGCGCTGTCCACGCGCGTGGCCATGTCGGCGATCTTCTCTTGGATCGCGCCGAACTCACCGAGGGTCTTGCCGAACTGCTCGCGCTCGCCTGCGTATTTCACAGACGCTTCGAGGCAGGCCTCGGCAATGCCGACGGCTTGGCTCGCAATGCCAATGCGGCCCCCATCGAGCAGCGCCAGCGCAATCTTGAAGCCCTGGTCGACCTCACCGAGGACGTTTGCGCCGGGCACACGCACGTGATCGAGTTGCAGCTCGACGGTCGGCGAGCCGCGCAGACCCATCTTGCGCTCCTTCTTGCCGGCCTTGTAGCCGTCCCAGGCCGTCTCGACGAGAAACGCGGTGATGCCGCGCGAGCCGCCGTCGGGCGTCGTGCGCGCGAAGACCACCACGAGATCGGCCTGATCGCCGTGGCTGATCCAGAGCTTCGTGCCGTCGAGTACCCAGTCGTCGCCGTCGCGCGTGGCCTTGCACACGAGCGAGCCCGCGTCAGAGCCGCTGCCCGCCTCTGAGAGCGCGTAGGCGCCAAGCATCTCACCCGTCGCCAGCCTCGGCAGATAGCGCTGCTTCTGCTCGTCGGTGCCGAAGCGCACGAGCGACTCGCTCGTGAGGCTGTTGTGCACGGAGACCGTTGTGCCTGTGCTCGCGCAGGCCTTGTTGATCTCCATGAGCACGAGGCTGGTACCGAGCGCGCCGAGATCCGAGCCGCCGTACGCCTCGGGAATCGCCATGCCGAGAAAGCCCATCTCGGCGCAGAGCTTCACCTGTTCGCCGACCCACGACTCCTCGGCGTCGGCCTGAGCCGCACGCGGGGCGAGTTGCCCGCGCGCGAAGTCACGCGCGGCCTCTTGCAACATCTGGAGTTCTTCGGTCAGGTCAAAGTTCATGCGGTCGCATCCTCAGGGGGGCCAGAGGGCGGGTGCGGCCCTGCCAAGGAGATTACGGGCAGCGGGGGTCGCTCGCGTGGTATGGGGGGACCGCGTGACTGATCCGAAGCTCATCGCGGAGTGCGGCGCCTGCGGGGCCCAGGCGCCGCGCGGCGCCATGTTCGGGGTCGAGGGCGATCTGCGCTGCGACGCCTGCGCCGCCGGGGTGCGCCAGCGGCTGCACGTCAACTACCGGCCCCTGCCCACGGAGCGCACGCCGCGCGCGACGGCGCTCTGCCTCGCGATCGCGCTGGCCCTGTTCGTGTGCACGGCCTTCATTTGGCGCGCCGGCACACGCGACGCCCAGCCCGCGTGGATTCAAGCGCTGTATCAGGACTGGAGCATCTGGGCGGGCGCTGTCTGGAAGCATGTCACGTCGATGTTCCTGCACATCGGCATCGTGCACATGCTGTTCAACGGCATGGCCCTGTGGACGCTGGGCCGCGCCGTGGAGTCGTCGTGGGGCACGCCGGCGTTCCTCGCGCTGTTCCTCGGTACGGGCATGGCCGGCTCGGCGCTCGAGTGGATCGCCAGCGGGGCGGGCTCCGTCGGACTCTCAGGCGGGATTTGCGGCCTGGCCGGCTTCCTGATCGCACGGCGGCGCGATCATCCCGTCGCGCGGGCCGTCATGCACGATGGCAACGTGCGCTTCCTGCTCGGCTTCCTGGTTGTCTGCGTGCTCATCACGGAATTCGGCGGCTTCCGGATCGCCAACTGGGCGCACGGAGGCGGCCTACTCACGGGCTGGTTGCTCGGACTCGCGAGCCGGCATGCCCAGCGCCGTGCGCTCCTGCCGGCCGCTGCCATGCTGTGCGCCGTGTTCGTGGTGGCCAGCGTCTTCCTCGCGTTCGGAACGACGCAGGTGTCGTTCGACGGTCGGAAGACCTGGGTCATACGCGACCGTCAGGCGTTTCGCGCCGAGTGGCTCGCCGAGCGCCGCTAGCCGTAGGTGTAGAAGCCGCGCCCCGACTTGCGGCCGTAGTAGCCGGCCGCGACCATCTTGCGTAGGAGCGGTGACGGGCGGTACTTGGAGTCGCCCAGGTCCCGGTGCAGGACTTCCATGATCGCGAGGCAGGTGTCCAGTCCGATCAGATCGGCGAGGGCAAGCGGCCCCATGGGGTGGTTCATGCCGAGCTTCATGATCTCATCGATGGCCGTGGGCTCCGCCACGCCTTCCATCACGCACGTCACGGCCTCGTTGATCATCGGCATGAGGATGCGATTGCTCACGAACCCGGGATAGTCGTTTGCCACGACCGGAACCTTGCCGACGGCTTCCGTCGCCGCGTGGATGCGGGCGTAGGTCTCGTCGCTGGTGGCTAGGCCACGGATGATCTCGACGAGCTTCATGATCGGCACGGGATTCATGAAGTGCATGCCGATGAACCGATCCGGACGATCGGTGGCGGCGGCGAGTTCCGTGATGGAGATGCTGGACGTGTTGCTCGCCAGGATCGCGTCATCGGCGAGCACGCCGGCCAGCGAGCCGAACACCTTGCGCTTGATGCCCAGGTCCTCGACGATCGCCTCGATCACGAGATCGCAGTTCGCCAACGCCTTGAGGTCGCTGACGCCCTCGATGCGCGCAACGGCCGCATCGGCGTCGGCTTGCGTCATCTTCTCCTTGGCCACGAAGCGGCTGAGGCTCTTCGCGATGCCAGCGATGCCCGCCTTCACGGCGTCCGCGGACACATCGGCCAGCTTCACGGCCGTGCCCTGCACCGCGAACACCTGCGCGATGCCCGCGCCCATCTGTCCGGCGCCGATGACGCCTACGCGCTTGAAGCCCATGAGGGTTCCTCCCGTTCGATCGTTGCGTTAGCGGCTGACGGCCAACGCCACCGCGTTGCCGCCGCCGAGGCAGAGCGTCGCAACGCCCGTAGCGGCATCGCGGTTCTTCATGGCGTAGAGCAGCGTGGTCAGGATGCGCGCGCCGCTGGCCCCAATGGGGTGCCCGAGCGCCACGGCGCCACCGTTCACGTTCGTGCGCGCCAGGTCCAGGCCCGCCTCGCTGGTGACGGCGCAGGCCGCCGATGCGAACGCCTCATTCACCTCGGCCAGGTCGTAGGCACCGTTGGCCACCCCGGTGCTGGCCTTGAGCTTCTGCAGCGCCACGACGGGGGCGTACATGACCCACTTGGGCTCCGTTCCACCGGTGGCGTAGCCCGTGATGGTGGCGAGCGGCTTCAGGCCCCGCTTCTTGGCGGCGGCCTCGCTCATGATCACGAGGGCGGATGCGCCGTCGCTGATCTGACTGGCGTTGCCCGCCGTCACCGTGCCGTCCTTGCGGAACGCAGCGCGCAGCTTGCCGAGGCTCTCCACCGTGACATCGGCGCGCACGCCCTCGTCGCGATCGAGGATCGTGACGTTGCCCTTGCGATCCTTGATTTCCACGGGAACGATCTCGTCGCCGAAGCGACCGGCCTCCTGGGCCTCCGCGGCCCGGCGGTGACTCTCGACGGCGTAGGTGTCCATGGCGTCGCGCGAGACGTTGCAGCGCTCAGCGATCAACTCGCCGGTCTCGCCCATGTGGTAGTCGTTGTAGATCTCCCACAGGCCGTCGTGCACCATCGAGTCGAGCAACTTGCCGTGGCCGAGGCGCAGGCCGTCCCGGACACCGGGCATCAAGTAGGGCGCATTGCTCATGCTCTCTTGGCCGCCGGCCACGATGACCTCGGCGTCGCCCGCGCGAATCGCCTGGGCCGCGAGCATCACGCTCTTGAGGCCCGAGCCGCAGACCTTGTTGACCGTGAACGCGCCGACCTCAGGCGGAATGCCGGCGCCGAGCGACGCCTGCCGGGCCGGGTTCTGACCCAAGCCCGCCTGCAGCACCGTACCCATGATCACCTCGTCCACGTCCGCGCCCGTGATGCCCGCGCGCACGAGCGCCTCGCGAATGGCGAACGCGCCGAGCTCCGGCGCGCGGAACGAGGCCAGGCCGCCCGAGAAGCGACCGATGGGTGTACGGCAGGCAGAGACGATGACGGCGTTGGGCATGGGGACCTCCGAAACGGGTGCGGGGGGCAGTCTACGATCTCGACGCGCGGGGGCCCCGGCAGGTCACAGGGTTGGCGCCCCTACTCGAGGTCCCGGCCCCTACTCGAGATCAGTGTGGATGCGGGCCATGTCGGCCTCGGTCAGCGCCAGGCGCTCCATCAGGTCGAGCACGATCTGATCCAGGACGATTAGCAGCGCCTGCTCGAAGAGCGAGCCGAGCGGCTGGCGGCGGTCCCCGGCGCGCCGGCCGGGCGTGTCGTCGATGTGCACGACGACGTCCGCGCGCGTTGCGACGAGACTGTCGGGCCGCGCGGTCAGCACGGCAACCCGCGCGCCCGCGCCCCGCGCGATGCTGATGTAGTGGCTCAGCACCTTGGACTTACCCGTGCGGGTGCAGATCACCAACAGGTCGCCCGCGGCAACGGATGGCGTGATGACGTCGCCCACGTGGAACACGCGCCGACCGAGGTGCATGAGCCGCATGGCGAACCCGCGCGCCATCAACCCGGTGCGCCCGAGGCCCGTCACGAAGACGCGATGGGACTCGAGCACCGCGTTGCAGAGCGCCTTCACGTCGCGCGACTTGACCTTGCGCAGCACGCGCGCGAGGTCTTCGACGGCGGTCTGCATGTGTTCGCGACTCACGCCGGGTCGCCCTCGAACACGAGTGTGTCGAGCGGAAAGAGGCAGCCGTCCACGCAGCAGAGCTTGTACTCGACGCTGCCATCGGGCTGACGCTGGCGCAGCGGGCAACCGAAGCACACGCCGAAGCCGCAGCCCATGTACTCCTCGGTCGCGGCCTCGGCGGGAATGCCGTGGGGCAGGAGCAGGTCGCGGACAGCGCGGAACATGGCGACGGGGCCGCAGGTGAACACGTAGTCGTTCGGTGTCAGCCGGCCGCGGGTGATCTCGTCGGTCACGAACTCGGTCACGAAACCCTTGCGCCCCACCGAGCCGTCGTCGGTACAGACGAGCACGCGACAGCCGTCCGGGGCGACCTCTTTGACCGGCACGCAGTGGTCCGAGTCGCGGGAGCCGTAGGCGACGGTGATGTGCCGCATGCCCATGGCGAGCAGCGCCTCAGCGACGAACTTGATGGGCCCCACGCCAACCCCGCCCGCGATCAGGACGGCCCGCGTCGCGCCATCCGGCACGGTGATCGAGTTGCCCAGGGGGCCGATGAAGCCGATGCGCTGGCCCTTCTTCATCGCATGCAGGTTGCGGGTGCCCGGGCCGATGACGTCGTAGAGCACGCAGAAGCCGGTCGCGACCCCCATGTGCTGCACCACGCGGTGGATCGACATGGGCCGGCGCAGGAGCGGGACAATGTCCACGCTCGTGGCGAGGTTCACGAACTGCCCGGCGCGCATGCGGGGCGCGGCGTCGGGGGCGTGGATCTTCATGATCCAGGTGACCGGCGTGACCTGGCGGTTCTCGAGGATCTCCCCCTCCATGCAGACGGGGGCGAGGAGGGTGCTCTGGGTGTCGCTCATCGCCGGAGAGGGTACTGTCTCCAGCGATGGAAGGCACCAACCGCGACGACTCCCCGCCCGACCGCACCGCCTGCGGCTTCGTTCTGGTGCGGGCGCGGGGTCCCGGGCTGTCGTACCTGCTGCTGCGCAACCGCGAGCGCGGCGAGTGGGGACTCCCCAAGGGCCACGCCGAGGCCAGCGAGAGCGAGTTGCAGACGGCCCTGCGCGAGACCCGCGAGGAAACGGGGCTGGACGCGCCGCAGATCCTCGACGCCTTCCGCGCCGAGTTGCTCTATGACGCGACGCGCCACGGCCGGTCGTATCGCAAGCGCGTTGTGTACTTCGCCGCGCGCAGCGCGCATGGCGAGGTGCGGCTCTCCCCCGAGCACGACGAGGCGGCGTGGCTGCCGCTCGACGCCGCGCTCGCCCGCCTGGCGTTCCCCGCCCTCGCCGGCGTCGTCCGAGACGCGGCCTTGTTCCTGAAGGACCCTGCGCTCTTCGCACTGGAGCCGCACACTGAGGAGGACGCGCGCGCGCACCTGCTCACGCTTCCTGAGGCGACGCCGGGTTTGCTGGCCCATCTCGC
>JAQBWE010000178.1 GCA_027625315.1 Planctomycetota bacterium | reverse complement strand
CGGCGGCCCGGAGGGACCACTCGAGCCGCAGCCCGCCAGCCCGAGAGCGCAGACGATGGCCAGAGCGGTGAGGAGGCGGATTGTGGGCATGGTGCTCAGTGAGGCTAGCCCAGGTAGCCCGACTCGCCAGCCGGACGGACGCCGAGGGGACTCGAATCGTCCGAACCCCCCGCCGGCGGGGCGCTCCGCGACCTCCCCGACGGGCCTACATCGAGGCTTCCAGGTTCTGGATCAGCTTGAGGAGCGGTAGGAACAGGCCGAGCACGATCAAGAAGACCGCCGCGCCCATGAAGACGATGAGCACCGGCTCGATGATCGAGACCAGGCCGCCCACGGCCACGTCCACCTCGTCGTCGTAGTTGTCGGCGACGCGAATGAGCATCTTGTCGAGCTCGCCGGTCTCTTCGCCCACGTCGATCATGTTCACGACGATGTCGTCGAAGATGCCGCTCTCGCCGAGGGGCTCGGCGATCGTGCCGCCCTCTGAGATCGAGTCACGGACGCCCACCAGGGCATGCTCCATGACGACGTTGCCCGCGGTGTGCTGGCAGATGTCGAGGGCCTCGAGGATCGGCACGCCGGACGCGATCAGCGTGCCGAACGTGCGGCTGAAGCGGGCGACGACGATCTTGCGCACGAGCGGGCCCACGACAGGCAGCCGCAACTTCACGCGATCGATGACGCGCCGGCCCGTGGCGGTCGCTTTGAACAGCTTCCAGAGAATCACCAGCACGACGATGATGAGCAGGACGACGTACCACTGCTCCGTCAGGAACCGGCTGAAGCTCTGCAGTGCCTTGGTGAGGGGGGGCAGCTCGCCCAGCTGGGGCATCTGCTTGAACACCTGCTCGAACTTCGGCACGACGAAGATCATGATCAGCATCAGGATCGACATCGTGACGGTGAACACGACGACCGGGTAGATCATCGCGCCCTTGATGCGCTTCTTGAGCTTCTCGGACTTCTCCATGAAGCCCGCGAGGCGCGAGAGAATGACGTCGAGCACACCGCCGGCCTCGCCGGCCTTGACCATGTTGGTGTAGAGCCCGTCGAACACCGAGGGGTGCCGCGACATGCTCTCGGAGAGCGGCGAGCCGCCCTCGACTTCCTCCGTGACGTCCCCCACCACGGCCTTGAACGGGCCGCGTTCCATCTGGCCCTCGAGGATCTTGAGGCTGCGCACGATCGGCAGGCCGGCGTCCTGGAGGGTCGACAGCTGGGTCGTAAACGTGGTCAGAGCCTTGGTCGAGACGCGCGCCCGGCCGATCTTGCGGGGCTGCGGGGCAGCCGCGGGTCGCGCGCCCGGGGACGGGCGTCCACCGCCACGGGCGACGGGCTTGCCAGCGGCTCCGGAAGTGATCTTAGGCATGCTTCAGGTCCCTCTCGTTCGTGGCAGCGGCAGGGCGGGGCCGGGATGGATCATAGGTCCGTGGTCTCCCGGATCACTTCCTCGACCGTGGTGATGCCGTCGAAGACCGCCAGGAGGCCAGATTCTCGCAAGGTCCGCATGCCTTCGCGGCGTGCCTGGTCGCGCAGAGCGTCGCTCGACGCCCCGTTCATGACCATCTCGCGCAACGCCTCGGACATCACGATCATCTCGTAGATGCCGCTGCGGCCCTTGTAGCCCGTGTTGTTGCAGGCGCGACAGCCCTTGCCGTAGGCGAAGCGCTTGCCGTGTAGGTCCGTCGACTCGAGGCCCAGTTCCTGCAGCACGTCGGCCGCAGGCGTGTACTGGACCTTGCAGCCGTTGCAGATGCTGCGCACGAGGCGCTGGGCGAGCATGGCCTCCACCGTCGCCGACACGAGGAAGGGCTCGATGCCCAGATCGAGCATGCGGGCCACAGCCTGCGCGGCGTTGTTCGTGTGCAGCGTGCTGAAGACGACGTGACCGGTGAGCGCGGCCTCGACGGCGATCTGGGCCGTCTCCTTGTCGCGAATCTCGCCGACGAGGATCATGTCCGGGTCCTGACGAAGGATCGCGCGCAAGCACTGCGAGTAGCTCACACCAATCGAGTCGTCGACGCTGATCTGCATGATGCCGTCGAGCTCGTACTCGACCGGCTCCTCGGTCGTGATGATCTTGATGCCGACGTCGTTGGCGAAGTTGAGCGCCGAGTACAGGGTCGTCGTCTTGCCCGAACCCGTCGGGCCCGTCACCAGCACGATGCCGTGGGGCAGCTTGATGAGGTGCTTCATGGTCGTGAGCTCGGCGTCACGTAGGCCAATCTGCGACAAATCCAGCGAGACGACGCTGCGGTCGAGCACGCGGATCACGCACGACTCGCCGTACATCGTCGGCAGGGTGCTCACGCGCAGATCCACGGGGCGACCACCGATGCCGATCTCGATGCGGCCGTCCTGCGGCATCCGGACCTCAGCGATGTCGAGACCCGACATGACCTTCACGCGGCTGATGAGCGGCAGCGCCAGGTGCTGCGGCGGGGCCTCGAGCTCGTAGAGCGCGCCGTCCACGCGGTAGCGGATCTTGAACTCCGTCTCAAAGGGCTCGAGATGGATGTCGGACGCCCGGTCGCGGATGGCCTGGAACAGGATGTACTGGAGCAGCTTGATGACCGGGGCCGAGTTGGCCATGGCCTCAGCGTCCTCGAGATCCACATGGCCGCCACGGGAGCCTCCCCCGCCGCCGCCACCGGCGCTCGAGACGATCTCGTCGACGAGGTCGGCCATGGAGTCGGGCGCGCCGCCGTAGTGCTTCTGGATCAGCTTGTCGATCTGCTCCTGCGGCGCGAGCACGCCCTCGACGGGACCGCCCGTCATGAATCGCAGGTCCTCGAGCACGGCCGTGTTGGAGGGATTGGACAGCGCGACGGTGAGTCGGTTGCCATCGCGGCGGATGGGCACGATGTTGAACATGCGCGCGGTGTTGGCGTCGACGGAGCGGACGAGATCCTCGTCGAGCTCGAGCCCGGCCAAGTCGGTCATCTCCATGCCGGCCTGACGCGCAAGCCCCTGCTGGAGCATGCCCTCGTCGATGTGGCCCAGCCGAACGAGGATCTGACCAATCTGGCCGCCCTCCGCGCGCTGTGTCGCGAGAGCTTCCTGGATCATGCCCTCGTGCGCGACCTTCATCTCCTTGAGGATCTGCCCCAGGAGCTTCTTCGTACGCGCGTAGCGGTTGATGTCCTTGGCCACGGTCCCTACTCCTCGACGGCGACGGCGGCGGCCTCGAGGCCCAGACGCTCGCGCATGGCGCGCGGGTCCTGACACTTCAACAGCGCCTGGCGAGCATCGATCTTGCCCGCGTTGTAAAGCGCAGTCAGGTGGTCGTCGAGCAGCAGCATGCCGCGCCCGCGACCCGTTTGAATGGCGCTGTTGATCTTGAACGTCTGCGCTTGGCGGATGTGGTTCTCGATGCCGGGCGTCATGACCATCGTCTCGAAGCCGGCGATCATGCCCTTGCCGTCTGCCCGGGGCATCAGCACCTGACTGATCACGGCGATCAGCGCCACGGAGAGCTGCACGCGCACCATCTCCTGCTGCTCGGGCGGGAACTGATCGATGATTCGGTCGACCGTACGCGCGGACCCGGTGGTGTGCAGCGTGCCCAACACAAGGTGGCCCGTCTCGGCGGCCGTGATGGCCGTCGCGATGGTCTCGAGATCGCGCATTTCGCCGACGAGGACGACGTCAGGGTCTTCGCGCAGGGCGCGCCGGAGCGCCTCGGCGAACGAGGGCACATCCACGCCGACCTCACGCTGGTTCACGATGCACTGCTGGTGCGTGTGGTAGTACTCGATCGGATCTTCGATCGTGATGATGTGGTGCTCGCGGTTGGCGTTGACGTAGTCGACCATCGTGGCGAGCGTCGTCGTCTTGCCCGAGCCCGTGGGGCCGGTCACGAGGAGCAGGCCGCGCGGCCGGTCCAGCAGCTCGATGACCTTCTCGGAGAGACCGATCTGCTCGAAGCTGAGCAGCTTGTTCGGAATCAGGCGACACACCATGGTCGGGTTGCCGCGCTGCATGAAGGTCGCCACGCGGAAGCGGGCCTTCGTGCCGTGCGCCCAGGCAAAGTCGCTGCTACCGACCTTCCGAAACTCCTCGAGCTTGAGGGGCGGGATGATGGCGCCGACCAGCGCGTGGACCTCCTCAGCGGTCAGGGGCGGGTGCTTGATGTCCCGCAGCCGGCCCTTCAGGCGCAGGCACGGGGCCCGGCCAACGGTGAGGTGCAGATCCGAGGCGCCCGTCTCGACCATTGTGTCGAAGAGGCGATGAATATCGTCCGCGAGAAGAGGCATACCCTGTGGTGCTCCCGAAGTGGATTTGGTTACTCTGTTGCCAGCGGGTGGAAGGTTGGTTTGCATGGCCGAATGGCCTTGCGGTCAGGAAGTTGCCGGTCAGTCGTCGATGGCGCTGCGGGACGAGAACACCGCGCCGGCTACGCGCAGGATCTCCTCGATCGTCGTGGTCCCGTCTAGCACCTTTCGTACCCCATCCTCGCGCAGGCTCCGCAGGCCACCCGAAAGTCGGGCCTGCTCGCGAATCTCCATGGAGCTGGAGCCCTTGTTCGTGAGCTCGCGCAACTGCGAGTCCATGGCGAACAGCTCGAAGATGCCGACGCGGCCGCGATACCCGTCGAAGCGGCACTCCTTGCAGCCGACGGCGCGATAGATCGTCCGCCCCCGGACCTCCTCGCCTCGCAGGCCGAGGGCTGCCAGCAGATGCGGCGGCGGCTCATGCGGCTGGCGGCAGGTGAGGCACAGCTTGCGCACAAGCCGCTGCGCCATAACCGCCATCACGGCGGTCGAGGCGAGGAACGGCTTCACGCCCATGTCCACGAGGCGCGTGAGGGCCGACGGGGCATCGTTCGTGTGCAGCGTGGAGAACACCAAGTGACCGGTGAGCGCCGCCTGGATGGCGATCTCGGCGGTCTCACGGTCGCGGATCTCACCCACGAGGATGATGTTCGGCGCCTGCCGCAGCATGGCGCGCAGGATGTGCGAGAACGTGAGCCCGATGTCGTGGCGCACCTCGGACTGATTGATGCCGGGCAGATTGTATTCGACCGGGTTCTCAGCCGTGATGATCTTGACGTTGGGCTTGTTGAGCGTCTTCAGCGCGGCGTACAGGGTGGTGGTCTTGCCCGAGCCTGTAGGACCGGTCACAAGGAAGATGCCGTTGGGTCGCCGGATGATGCGGTCGAACCGATCTCTGTCATCGCCCACGAAGCCGAGCTCCGTGAGATCCACCAGACCGGCCTCACGGTCCAAAATACGCATGACGATCGACTCGCCGGCGGTCGCCGGAATGAGCGACACGCGCAGATCGATCGGACGGCCAAGGAGGCTGACGGCGATGCGCCCATCCTGCGGCTTGCGGTGCTCGGAGATGTCCATGCGCGCCATCACCTTCAAGCGGGTGATGACCGGACCGGAGAGATCCTTCTCCAAGGAATGCGCTTCGTGCATGACGCCGTCCACGCGATAGCGCACGCGCACACGGTCGGCGAGCGGCTCGACGTGAATATCCGATGCGCGCTGACGCAGCGCCTGCTCAAGGATCTCAGTCACGAGCCGGATGACCGGCGCCTCTTCGTTGGCGGGATCCGGCTCTTCGAAGCCGCGCCGGCGATCTTTGACTTCCTTCTTCTCGCCCAGGCCGTAGGCCTCCGCGCGGACGTTGTTGAGCGCCGTGGGTGTCGTGAGCGCAAACGCCAGCTCGCGGCCGAGCGCGAAGCGGATCTCGTCGGAGGTGAACGTGACCATCGGGTCGTCGGTCGCGAGGATCAGCTTGCCCTCGTGCTCCTTGACCGGCACCACGCCGAAGTCGCTGACGACGCCACGCGGCACGAGCTTCTGCAGTCGCTCCGAGACGGTCGCGCGGCTGAGGTCCACGAACGGCAGGTTGAACTGGCGACAGAGGCCCTTCGTGAGCTGCGTTTCGTCAATGAAATTGAGGTCGAGCAGGGCCTTGCCGAGCTTCGTGCCGGGCACGCGCTTCTGGTGCTCGAGCCCTTCCTTAAGCTTGCGCTCGTCGATGGCCCCCATCGCGAGGAGGATCTGGCCGATCTGCTTGTGCATGGCTTGGGGTCCGGCTCCGCTCGAAGGGGACGGATATAGCACACCGCGGGCCACCTCCGCCACGTGACGGATGGGTGACCGCCCGCGGGACACAATCCGGCCATGCAAACGGACAGCCCGCGCCTCGCCGCCCGCTCCTGGCTGGCGGCGGCCCTACCCGCCCTTCTGCTGGCGGCCGCCCTGCCCCTCGGCGGCTGTTTCATGTTCAACAACGCCCGGCCGACACCCGTCAGCCAGGTGAACCTGAACCGCCAGAATCCCCAGGCGACGTACGAGTACTTCAAGGCCATGGCCACGAACAACCAGTGGGCCGCGGAGTGGGACGTCTTCAGCCCCAACTTCAAGCGCCTGCTGAACCAGTCCGTGGGCCGCAATGTGGATGCGGGCGACTACAACCTCGCGCGCCAGACCCTCGTGGCGAACAACACGCCTGAGATGCAGATGCTCATCGGCAGCACCTGGGTGAGCGCGCAGCAGGTCTCCCCCACGACCGCCGTCGCGACCATCGACTACCAGGGCCGGCGCATCACGCCCCGGCTCGTGCGGCTCACACGCTGGGAGCTCAAGGTCCACGGGGACGAGACGCCCTACGGCGACTTCGTCGCTGACGCCTCGGAGGCCGTGCGGGTAGACCCGGACGGCGCCGTCACCGTACGCATCCAGCCGCCCCAGGCCACAGCCAGCATCCTGCGCACGTTCCGGCCCGACCAGATCGAGGGCTTCAAGATCGAGGGGCAGTGGTACGTGGATGACTTCGGCGGCCTCGATCAGGCGCTCGTCGAGCAGGCTGGCGGTGAGCCGACGCCCGCGCCGCGGCCGCAGCCGCGGCCTTCGACCTCGCC